>NZ_JBHTST010000089.1:0-34103 GCF_042794995.1 Streptomyces sp. NPDC056503 | reverse complement strand
CTCCGGAAAGGGCCCGCCGGGACGTCTCCGGCTCAGTCCTGGGCCGGGGCCGCGGTCTTCTTGGCCGGGGCCTTCTTGGCGACCGTCTTCTTCGCCGCCGTCTTCTTGGCCGCCGTCTTCTTCGTGGCGGCCTTCTTGGCGGTGGCCTTCTTCGCGGTCTTCCGGGCGGCCTTCTTGGCCGCCGGGGCGGCCTCGGTCTCCTCGGCGACGGACTCGGCGGCCGGCTCGGCGTCCACCGCGGGGGCCTCGACCGGGGCGGCCGTGGCCACCACGATCTCGGCGGCCTCGGCGCCGGCGGGGGCACCCGC
The DNA here is from genome assembly GCF_042794995.1 of Streptomyces sp. NPDC056503. Lineage (NCBI taxonomy): Bacteria > Bacillati > Actinomycetota > Actinomycetes > Kitasatosporales > Streptomycetaceae > Streptomyces > Streptomyces sp. NPDC056503. The sequence continues at coordinate 33,795 of NZ_JBHTST010000089.1, read as the reverse complement.
CGGGGCGGTGGCCTTGCGGACCACCCGGCGGCGGGCCCGCGGCGCGGCGGCCACGGGGGCCTCCTCGGCGACGGGCTCGACGACCGGCTCGGGGGCGGTCTCCACGACCGGCTCCGGCGCCGTCACGACCTCCGGCTCCGCGACCGCGACGACGGTCTCGGCCTCGGCGGCGGGCGCCCCGGACGTCGAGACGACCGGCGAGGTCACCCGGCGGGTGGCACGGCGGCGGGTACGCGGCGCGGGGGCCGCCTCCACCGTCTCCTCGACGAGCGTCTCCGCCACGACCGGCTCGGGCTCGACGACCGGCTCGGGCTCAGGCTCGGGCTCGACGACCGGCTCCGCGATCGGCGTCGGGACCACCGGCGCGGTCACCCGGCGGGTGGCACGGCGGCGGCCACGGCCGCGGGTCGCGGCGGCCTCGGCCTCGGCGGCGCTGCCGTACAGCTCCTCGTCCGGGGCGATCGGCACCGGCACGGCCACCGGGGCGGCCAGCTCGGCCGCGACCTCGGCCTCGGTCTCCGCCGGGGCCTCGGCCTCGGCGGTCTCGTGGGCGTGCTCGTGCACGTGCTCGTCGCCACCGCGGCCGCGCTTCTTCGCGCGCTTGCCGCCACCGCCGCCACCGTGGGTGGCGGGCTGCTCCATGTGGACGATGACGCCGCGGCCGTTGCAGTGGACGCAGGTCTCGGAGAAGGACTCCAGGAGGCCCTGGCCGACCCGCTTGCGGGTCATCTGCACCAGGCCGAGCGAGGTGACCTCGGCCACCTGGTGCTTGGTCCGGTCACGGCCCAGGCACTCCAGGAGGCGGCGGAGCACCAGGTCGCGGTTGGACTCCAGGACCATGTCGATGAAGTCGATGACGACGATGCCGCCGAGGTCGCGCAGCCGCAGCTGGCGCACGATCTCCTCGGCCGCCTCCAGGTTGTTCCTGGTGACGGTCTCCTCCAGGTTGCCGCCCTGGCCGGTGAACTTGCCGGTGTTGACGTCGACGACGATCATCGCCTCGGTCTTGTCGATCACCAGCGAGCCGCCGGACGGCAGCCAGACCTTCCGGTCGAGCGCCTTCATCAGCTGCTCGTCGATCCGGTAGGTGGCGAAGACGTCGACCTCGCTGGTCCACCGCGTCAGGCGGTCGGCCAGGTCGGGCGCGACGTGCGAGACGTAGCCGTGGATGGTCTCCCAGGCGTCGTCACCGCTCACGATGACCTTGGAGAAGTCCTCGTTGAAGATGTCGCGGACGACCCGGACGGTCATGTCCGGCTCGCCGTAGAGCAGGCTCGGCGCGGACGTCGAGATCTGGCTCGCCTTCTTCTGGATGTCGGCCCACTGCGCCTGGAGGCGCTCGACGTCACGGCGCAGCTCGTCCTCGCTCGCGCCCTCGGCGGCGGTGCGCACGATGACGCCCGCGTCCTCGGGGACGATCTTCTTGAGGATGGTCTTCAGCCGGGCGCGCTCGGTGTCCGGGAGCTTGCGGCTGATGCCGGTCATCGAGCCCTCGGGGACGTACACGAGGTAGCGGCCCGGGAGGGAGACCTGGCTGGTGAGGCGGGCGCCCTTGTGACCGATCGGGTCCTTGGTGACCTGCACCAGGACCGACTGGCCGGACTTGAGGGCGGACTCGATGCGGCGCGGGCCGTGGCCCATGCCGAGCGCCTCGAAGTTGACCTCGCCGGCGTACAGGACGGCGTTGCGGCCCTTGCCGATGTCGACGAAGGCGGCCTCCATCGACGGCAGCACGTTCTGGACCTTGCCCAGGTAGACGTTGCCGACGTACGAGGTGGCCTGCTCCTTGTTGACGTAGTGCTCGACGAGCACGTTGTCTTCCAGGACGCCGATCTGGGTGCGCTCGCCGTTCTGGCGGACGACCATGACGCGCTCGACGGCCTCGCGGCGGGCGAGGAACTCGGCCTCGGTGATGATCGGGACGCGGCGGCGACCCTGCTCGCGGCCCTCGCGGCGGCGCTGCTTCTTGGCCTCCAGGCGGGTGGAGCCCTTGATGGACTGCACCTCGTCGGAGGGCTCGGCCTTCTCGCGGGCCGGCCGGGGCTCGCGGACCTTGACGACCGTGCGGACGCCGTCCTCGTCGGAGGACTCGGCCTCGCCGGCGTCCCCGCTGCGGCGGCGACGGCGACGGCGGCGACGGGAGCTGCTGGAGCCGGAGAAGCCGGACTCGTCGTCGGCGTCCTCGGACTCCTCGGCGTCCGCCTCGTCCTCGGCGTGGAGCTCGTCGGACTCGTCGGTCTCCTCGGCGTCCTCCGCCTCGGCGGACTCGCCGCGGCGGCGGCGACGGCCGCCACGACGGCGACGGCGGGACGGACGGTCGCCGTACTCGTCGGCCTCCTCCGTCTCCTCGGACTCCTCCTCGGCCTCGTCGGCGACGTGCTCGACCTCGGGCTCGTCGGCGACGGTCGACGGGACGGGCTCGACGGCGACGGGCTCGCCCCGGCGGCGGCGACGGCGGCGCGAACCGGTCTCGGCGCGCTCGGCGGGCTCGAAGGCCTCGACCGTCTCGACGACGGTCTCCTCCGGCTCCTCCTCCTCGACCTCGACCTCGACCTCGGCCGCGGCGGCCGCGGCGAACGCGGCGGTCTCCGGCGTCTGGAACATGGGCTCGGCGAAGACCGGGGCCTGGAAGACGGCGACGGCCGGGCGCTCGGCGCGGCGGCGGCGCGGGGCCTCCTCCGCCGTGGGCGGCTCGGAGGTGAACTGCGGGGTCCCGACCCGGCGGCGGCCACGGCCGCGGGTGGCGGCGGTCTCGGCGGCGGCGACGTCGGCACCGTGGGAGGCGATCTCCTCGACGGTGTCCTCGGGCAGGGACTCGCCGGAGGTCGGCGCGGCGAGCTCGGCCGCCACGTCCGGGGTGACCGCGGTCTCGGGGGCGGCGGCACGGCGGGTGGCACGGCGGCGGGTCCGGGCCGGCGGGGCGGCCTCGACGACCGGCTCGGCCGGCTCGGCCTGCTCGGCCTGCTCGGCCGGCTCCTCTACGGCGGCCTCGGCCTCGGCGGGCTCCTCGACGGGGGCCGGGGAGGTGACCGGGGCCGTCGCCTTGCGGGTGGCGCGGCGGCGGGTACGGGCCGGAGCGGCCTCCGGCTCGGCGGCCGGGGTCTCGGCGACCGGGGCCGGGGTGGCCTCCACGACCTCGGCGGTCTCGCCGGCGGCCGTCACCGGCGGACCGGCGGGGCGGGAAGCGGCGCGGCGCCGACGGCGCGGCGGCAGCTTGTCGCCGGGGGCGTTGCTGTCGTTGTTCTCGTTGGTCTCTTCGAGCATGCGGGCGGTTCTCCCGTCACGCTCCCGGGCGCCGCGTCGGATTCCGGTGGGCGGCACGGACGCGCGTCGTGCGCGGTGCCGCCGTCCGGGGCGCGGGCGCCGCACGGGAGCTGAATGTCTGGCTCGCCGGTTCCGTACGCCCGATGCGTACGGCCTGGCGAAAGTCTCCTGGTCAGTGCGCTGCCCGACCCAGGTGGCTCCCGAGTGCCAGGGCTGCGCTCGACTCCGTCCCTACGCGGGGCCTGCCTCCGGCGCCGTCGCCGGGGCGGTCGTGGCGGCCGCGGTTGCTGCGGCCTTGACTGCCTCGCGGTCGGGCGCGAGCGGGTCGGTCACCGTGCCGGACTCCTCGTCGAAGAGCCCCTGCGCCAGCCTGGTCACCGCTGCGGGGACCGGCGGCGCCAGGTCGGCCACAGCTCGGAGACCGGACAGGACGTCGTCGGGTCGCACGGCAGGTGTCACGTGCCGAACAACCAGCCGCAGTATCGCACAGGCATCGTCGGCGGGCCTATCACCCGGGGTCTCACCCTGTGGATCGACCTGGGGACGTTCCGCGACGAGCTCGGCGACGGCGGAGCGGGTGTCGAAGGTGCGGATGCCGTTCTTGGTCTTGCGCTGGACCTCGACCGTCTCGGCCGCGAGGAAGGCCTCCACGGCCTTCCGGGCGTCGTCGACGGGGACGCCGTCGAGCCGGAGCTCCCACACGGAGGCGGTGAGCCGGTCGGCGAGGCCGGAGGTGCGGGCCTCCACGGCGTCGGTGATGTCGAGGCCGGCCGGGAGGGACTCGTCGAGCAGGACCCGCAGGGTCTCGGGGTCGCGGTGCTCGGTGAGGGCGATCTCCAGGAACTCGGCCTCGGAGCCCGTACCCGTGGGGGCGGCGTTGGCGTACGACACCTTGGGGTGCGGGGTGAATCCGGCCGAGTACGCCATGGGCACCTCGGCGCGGCGCAGGGCGCGCTCGAAGGCGCGCTGGAAGTCGCGGTGGCTGGTGAACCGGAGGCGGCCGCGCTTGGTGTAGCGCAGACGGATGCGCTGCACCGCCGGTGCGGGCGGCGGGCCTTCGGGCTGTCGCTTGCCCAGTGGTTCTTCTCCTCGGTGCGGGGCGGGCGCGGGTGGCGCTCCGCCCGGAAGCTCTTGGCCGTCCCGCGGGCTCCCGCCCGGATCACCCCCGCCGGGCGGGGAGACCTCGGGGGCTGGCGCCGCGCCGGGGACGTTCCTTGTACTACCCAGAGTACGCGCCCGGGCCACCTCGGGTTCCCCGGCGGGGGCGGCGACGGGTCAGCGGGGACCGCCGAAGAGCGCCGTCCGCACCTCGCGGGCGGCGGCGCGCACGGCTCGCGCGACGGTGGCGACGGGCTCCCACACGGAGCGGCGGAGCCAGTGCCCGACGGGGGTCAGGACCACCCGGTACACCCAGGCGAGGGGGCGGCCGACGGCGTTCCACAGGATCCAGCGGACGGCGCGGCCGACGGCCCGCGAGATCTCTCCGGCGACACGCCAGGCCCAGGCGAGGGCGGCGCCGACGACGCGGAGGACGGGGCCGAGGACGTGGCGCCAGAGCCAGGTGAGCGGGGTGACGAGCAGCAGGTCGACCACCCACCACAGGGCCTTGCCGACGGGGACCAGCACCCACCGCCACAGCCACCGGAGCGGGGTGACGAGCAGCAGGTCGACCACCCACCACAGGGCCTTGCCGACGGGGACGAGCACCCATTCCCACAGCCATCGGAGCGGGATGACGAGGAGGTGGTGGACGAGCCAGCCGAGGGCGCGGCCGACCGGGGCGAGGAGCCACCGCCAGAGCTGCCGGGCGCACCAGGCGAGGGCGTCCCAGAGCAGCCGGAGGGGCAGGACGATCACGAGGGCGACGGCACGTGCCACCCCCGTGAGGCAGCCCGGGTTTTCCGTGTTCATGTCGAGGATGACGCCGACGGCCCGACGAGGGGTTTCCCCTTCGCCGGGCCGTCACCAAGGCGTTACCGGGCTACTTCACCACCGTCAGCGGCAGCAGCTTCTTGCCGGTCGGGCCGATCTGGATGTGGGTGTCCATCTGCGGGCAGACGCCGCAGTCGAAGCACGGGGTCCAGCGGCAGTCCTCGACCTCGGTCTCGTCGAGGGAGTCCTGCCAGTCCTCCCAGAGCCAGTCCTTGTCGAGGCCGGAGTCCAGGTGGTCCCAGGGCAGGACCTCCTCGTAGGAGCGCTCGCGGGTGGTGTACCAGGCGACGTCCACGCCGTACTCGGGAAGCGTCTTCTCCGCGCACTCCATCCAGCGGTCGTACGAGAAGTGCTCGCGCCAGCCGTCGAAACGGCCGCCGTCCTCGTAGACCGCGCGGATGACGGCGCCGATGCGGCGGTCGCCGCGGGAGAGCAGGCCCTCGACGATGCCGGGCTTGCCGTCGTGGTAGCGGAAGCCGATCGAGCGGCCGTACTTCTTGTCGCCGCGGATCTTGTCGCGGAGCTTCAGCAGGCGCGCGTCCGTCTCCTCGGCCGACAGCTGCGGGGCCCACTGGAAGGGGGTGTGCGGCTTGGGGACGAAACCGCCGATGGAGACGGTGCAGCGGATGTCGTTCTGGCCGGAGACCTTGCGGCCCTCGGCGATCACGTTCATCGCCATGTCGGCGATCTGGAGGACGTCGTCGTCGGTCTCCGTCGGCAGGCCGCACATGAAGTACAGCTTCACCTGGCGCCAGCCGTTGCCGTACGCGGTGGAGACGGTCCGGATCAGGTCCTCCTCCGAGACCATCTTGTTGATGACCTTGCGCATGCGCTCGGAGCCGCCCTCGGGGGCGAAGGTGAGGCCCGAACGGCGGCCGTTGCGGGTCAGCTCGTTGGCCAGGTCGACGTTGAAGGCGTCGACGCGGGTCGAGGGGAGGGACAGGCCCACCTTGTCCTCGGTGTAGCGGTCCGCGAGGCCCTTGGCGATCTCGCCGATCTCGGTGTGGTCGGCGGAGGAGAGGGAGAGGAGGCCGACCTCCTCGAAGCCCGTCGCCTTGAGGCCCTTCTCGACCATCTCGCCGATGCCGGTGATGCTTCGCTCCCGCACGGGGCGCGTGATCATGCCGGCCTGGCAGAAGCGGCAGCCGCGGGTGCAGCCGCGGAAGATCTCGACGGACATGCGCTCGTGGACGGTCTCCGCAAGCGGCACGAGGGGCTGCTTCGGGTACGGCCACTCGTCGAGGTCCATGACGGTGTGCTTGGAGACGCGCCACGGCACGCCCGAGCGGTTGGGGACGACGCGGCCGATGCGGCCGTCCGGCAGGTACTCGACGTCGTAGAACGCCGGGATGTAGACCGAGCCCGTCTTGGCGAGGCGGAGGAGGACCTCCTCGCGGCCGCCCGGACGCCCCTCGGCCTTCCAGGCGCGGATGATCTCGGTCATGTCGAGGACGGCCTGCTCGCCGTCGCCGATGATCGCCGCGTCGATGAAGTCCGCGATCGGCTCGGGATTGAAGGCGGCGTGGCCGCCGGCGAGCACGATGGGGTGGTCGACGGTGCGGTCCTTCGACTCCAGCGGGATGCCCGCCAGGTCGAGGGCCGTGAGCATGTTGGTGTAGCCCAGCTCGGTGGAGAAGGATAGGCCGAAGACGTCGAAGGCGCCGACGGGGCGGTGGCTGTCGACCGTGAACTGCGGCACCCCGTGCTCGCGCATCAGCTCTTCGAGGTCCGGCCACACGCTGTAGGTGCGCTCGGCGAGGACGCCCTCGCGCTCGTTCAGTACCTCGTAGAGGATCATGACGCCCTGGTTGGGCAGACCGACCTCGTACGCGTCCGGGTACATCAGAGCCCAGCGGACGTCGGCGGACTCCCAGGGCTTCACCGTGGAGTTCAGTTCTCCACCGACGTACTGGATCGGCTTCTGCACGTGCGGGAGCAGGGCTTCGAGCTGCGGGAAGACAGACTCGGCAGCAGACATGTCGAACCTTCGTGAGCTGGCAGGGGGGCGACTCTCAAGCGTACCCCGGTGCTCAGCGGCTCAGCGCCGCCCGGATCTCCGGGGCCGCGGCCCGCTCCCACACCCGCGGCAGCTCCCGCTCGCCGGCCGCGGCGGCGGCCTCCTGGCGGGCGTGGAGAACGCCCCAGGTGAAGGAGGGTTCGCCGGCCTGCTCGGCCTGGGTGGCGAGCTCGCGCAGGGCACCGCGGGCGACGACGGCGTCCTGGTGGTCGCCGAGCAGGCTCTGGACCTTCTTCACCTTCTTGGCGAACCGCTTCGCGGGCTTGCCGAGGGTGGGGACGGCGGCGTCGGCGGCGTACCGGGCCCGCTTGGCGGCCTTCCGGGCCTCGTGGAGGGCGAGGTCCCGCTCGTGGCCGGGGGCGAGGTCGAGGGCGGGGGCCATCCGGTCGGCGAGCCGGCGGTGGTCGCGGACGACCGCCTTCGGCAGCACCTTGGCGGCCTTCCTCCCCGCGGCGGGCCGCAGCGGCGGGCCGGCGTGCAGGGCGACGAGGGCGTCGAGGAGGGCGAGGTGGCGGGCGGAGTCGAGGGCGTCCAGGGCACGGCGGCGGGCGGCGCGCGAGCGGACCCCGTCCCAGGTGCGCAGCCGGCCGCGGGCCGGGCCGCGGCGCTGCTCGCGGGGCAGCGCGTCGAGCCCCTCGCGCAGCCGGGCCTCCAGGACCTCCTGGTCGCGGGCGTGGCCGAGCTCTCCGGCGAGCCACTTCAGCTCGGCGCCGATCGGGTCGGTGACCTCGCGGTCGAGGACCTTGCGGTAGGTCTTGAAGGCGCTCCGGAGGCGGCGGCAGGCGACCCGCATCTTGTGGACGGCGTCGGGGAGGTCACGGCGGACGGCGGGGTCGAGCCGGACGAGGTCGTCGATCTGCTCCCGTATGTACGCGAGGACGGCGGCGCCCGCCGAGCCGTCGGCGTCCGGCGGCACGAGGTCCGGGGCGCCGGAGGCGAGGCCGGTCTCGTCGAGGGCGCGGGCGAGCTTGGAGGGGGCGTCGGAGGGGTGGATGCCGGCCTTCCCGAGGTGCTTCTCGACGGCGTCGAGGACGGCCGGGTCGGCGTCGTCGGCGAGTTCGACCTCGACCTCGGTCCAGGTGGCGGTCGCCGCCGCCCCGTCCTTCTCCCCGGCGAGGAGACGGTCGGCGTGGACGGTGTCCACGGAGAGCTCCGCGAGGACCGTGCCGTTCTCGTCGCGGAGGTGCCGCACGTCGCGGGAGGAGCGGAGGCGGACGACGGGGACGACCTCGGCGTGGCGGACCCGCGAGCGCAGCAGCCCCGCCAGGGAGCGCGGGAGCGTCTCCGAGAGCGGGGCCCTGATCTCGTCGCGGACGCCGACCGCGACGGGGAACTTGAGGTGCCAGCCGGCGTCCTTGCCGCCGGTGCGGCGGCGCAGCGTGAGCGAGTCGGCCGCGAGCCGCAGCCCGGCCGTGTCGTAGTAGACCGCGTCGAGTTCGGTGACGCCCTCGCCGGTCACCGACGCGACGCCGGCCGCCCGGGTGAGGTCCGGCAGCCGGGTCGCCGTGGTGAATTCGTACTTCCGCTCGATCTCGCGCTTGGTCTCCGCCATACCCTGAATCTAACCGCCCGGACGGCCCCGCATACGCCGGATGCGTCAGGCGGTCATCGAACGTTGTGCCCGGATCGACTGGAGCAGTCCGACCGCGACCCAGACGGCGAACATCGAGGAGCCGCCGTAGGAGACGAAGGGCAGCGGCAGGCCGGCGACCGGCATGATGCCGAGGTTCATGCCGATGTTCTCGAAGGCCTGGAAGGCGAACCAGGCGATGATGCCGGCGGCGACGATCGTGCCGTACAGCTCGGTGGTCCCGCGGGCGATCCGGCAGGCTCGCCACAGGATGACGCCGAGCAGCAGCAGGATGAAGCCGGAGCCGACGAAGCCCAGCTCCTCTCCGGCCACGGTGAAGACGAAGTCGGTCTGCTGTTCGGGGACGAACTGGCCGCTGGTCTGGTGGCCGTTGAAGAGTCCGGCGCCGTAGAGGCCGCCGGAACCGATGGCGATGCGGGCCTGGTTGGTGTTGTAGCCGACGCCGGCCGGGTCGAGGTCGGGGTTGGCGAAGGCGGCGAAGCGGTTGATCTGGTACTCGTCGAGCATGCCGAGGGCGGTGACGAGGACCGCGCCGCCGACGCCGGCGCCGATGAGGCCGAGGACCCACCGGTTGGAGGCGCCGGAGGCGAGCAGCACGCCGAGCACGATCACGATCATCACCATGACCGAGCCCAGGTCGGGCATGAGCATGACGATGCCCATGGGGAGGGCGGCGAGCATCAGGGCCTTGGCGACGGTGCCGTGGTCCGGGTGGAGCTGGTCGCCCGCGTCCACCTTCGAGGCCAGCAGCATCGCCATCACCAGGATGATGGTGATCTTCACGAACTCGCTGGGCTGGAGCGAGAAGCCGCCGCCGACCACGATCCACGCGTGGGCGCCGTTGATGGTGGCGCCCAGCGGGGTGAGGACGGCGAGGATCAGCACGATCGACAGGCCGTAGAGCACCGGGACGGCCCCGCGCAGGGTGCGGTGGCCGAGCCAGACCGTACCGATCATCAGCGCCACGCCGATGCCGGTGTTGAGCAGGTGCCGGAAGAGGAAGTAGTACGGGTCGCCGTTGTTCAGCTCGGTACGCCCCCGGGTCGCCGACCAGACCAGCAGCGAGCCGATGAGGGAAAGCGCGAGCGCCGAGAACAGGATCGGCCAGTCGAGCCGGCGCAGCACCGAGTCGCGGGCGGTCAGCCGGGCGACCGCGCCGCGCTCGGGGGCGTACCGGGAGACGGAGAAGTTCGTCCGTGCCATCGGGTCAGTCCCTCCTGTGGGCGGGCGTGCCCGCGAGCGGCGGCGGAGCGGCGCCGTCCTGCCCGGTCGGGTCGACCAGCTGGGACCTGGGGTCGTACGCCTTGATCGTCGGCGCGTCGATGGTGCCGTCGGCGTTGACCTTCGGCAGCGTCTTCTGCGGCCCGGGGAGCAGGGCGCGCCTGAGGTTCTGGTTGCCGGCGTCGTCGAGGCCGTAGAGGGCGTCGTAGATGTTGCGGACGGCGGGGCCGGAGGCGCCGGAACCGGTGCCGCCCTGGGAGATGGTCATGACGATGGTGAAGTCGTCGGTGTAGGTCGCGAGCCACGAGGTGGTCTGCTTGCCGTAGACCTGGGCGGTGCCGGTCTTGGCGCGCATCGGGATCTTGTCCTGGGGCCAGCCGCCGAAGCGCCAGGCGGCGGTGCCGCCGGGCTCGACGACCGAGCGCAGGCCCTTGTCGAGGTCGCGGATGGTCTGCGCGCCGACCGGCAGTCTGCCGTGGGCCTTGGGCTTGATCTCCCGGACCTGCTTGCCGTCCGGGCTGATCAGGGCCTTGCCGACGGAGGGGTCGTAGAGGGTGCCGCCGTTGCTGATGGCCGCGTAGATGGTGGCCATCTGGATCGGGGTGACGAGTACGTCGCCCTGCCCGATGGCGAAGTTGATGCTGTCGTACGCCTTCAGCTGGTTGCCCTCGAGGCAGTTCTCGTACGCGATCTGCTCGACGTAGCTGCCGCCCTTCTTGCCCTGCTTGCACCAGGCGTCCTTGTTGGCCTCCCAGAACGCCTGCTTCCACTGGCGGTCCGGGATCCGGCCCTTGACCTCGTTGGGCAGGTCGATGCCGGTCTCCGAGCCGAGGCCGAAGTCGCGGGCGGTCACGTAGAACCAGTCCTTGGCGTCCTTGTTCGCCGTGATGCCGCCGTCCTTCTGCCACTCCTTGTGGCCGAGGGCGTAGAAGACGGTGTTGCAGGAGTACTTGAGGGCGTCGCCGAGGGTGATGGGGCCGTGCCCCTGGGACTCGAAGTTGGCGAAGCTGCGGCTGCCGAGGCTGTAGGAGGCGCTGCAGTTGTACTTGTCGTCGAAGTCGTAACCGGCCCGGACGGCGGCGCTCGCGGAGATCACCTTGAAGATGGAGCCGGCCGGGGCCTGGCCCTGGATGCCGCGGTTGAGCAGCGGGTAGTTCGAGTTCTTGCTGGTGAGGGAGGCGTAGTCCTTGGCGGAGATGCCGCCGATCCAGACGTTGGGGTCGTAGTCGGGCTGGGAGGCCATGGCGACGACCCGCCCGGTCTTGGTCTCCATGACGACGACGGCGCCGGAGTCGGCCTCGTACTTGCGTCCGGTGATCTTGTCCGTCTCGCCGCGGACCGTCTTCATCGCCTGCGCGAGCTCGTGCTCGGCGACGGCCTGGACGCGGGCGTCGATGCTGGTGACGAGGGTGGAACCGGCCACGCCCGGGTCGGACTTGGTCTGGCCCATGACGCGCCCGAGGTTGTCGACCTCGTAGCGGGTGACGCCGGCCTTGCCGCGCAGCTCCTTGTCGTAGGTGCGCTCGATGCCGGAGCGGCCGACCTGGTCGGAGCGGAGGAACGGGGAGTCGGTCTCCTTGGCCTTGGTGATCTCCTCGTCGGTGACCGGCGACAGGTAGCCGAGCACCTGGGCGGTGCGGGCCTTGCCGGGGGCCGGGTAGCGGCGGACGGCGGTGAGCTCGGCGGTGATGCCGGGGAAGTCCTCGGTGCTCTCCCGGATGGTGAGCGCCTGCTGGACGGTGGCCTCGTCGGTGACCGGGATCGGCTGGTAGGGCGAGCCGTTCCAGCAGGGCTTGGGCGTCTTGGAGTCGCAGAGCCGGATCTTGTTGACGACGTCCTCGGGCTTCATCTTCAGGACGCCGGCGAGCCGGGTGAGGACGGCCTTGCCGTCGTCCTTCATCTTCATCAGCTCGGTGCGCGAGGCGGAGACCACGAGCCGGGTCTCGTTGTCGGCGAGCGGGACGCCGCGGGCGTCGATGATGGAGCCCCGGACGGCCGGGGTGACGACCTGCTGGATGTTGTTGCTCTTGGCCTCGTCGGCGTACTCCTTGCCGTTGCGGATCTGGAGGTACCAGAGCCGGCCGCCCAGGGTGAGCAGCAGCGAGAAGACGAGGATCTGGATGACGACGAGCCGGGTCTGGACCCGTGGGGTCCGTCCGGTCTCGGGGATGTTGGTCATGCTGCCGGTGCCCCCTCGGTCACAGTCGCTTGACTCCCTTGATCCGTCCGGCGCGGGTGGCGCGGTTGCGTGCGGTCTTGACGCGCAGTCCGCCGCGCTGGGTGCCGATCCTCAGGCCGGTGCCGGAGGAGAGCCAGCCGGAGGCGACGTCCCCCGCGCCCGTCCCCGTGGCGTCGGCGACCGGGTCGTTCTCGGCCCGCCGGGCCAGGGCCATGACGAGCGGCACCGTGAAGGGCGCCAGCAGCAGGTCGTAGACGACGGCCGTGAAGAGCAGCGAGGTGAGGCCCACGTGGCGGGCGGCGGTGTCGCCGACGAGGGCGCCGACGCCCGCGTAGAGCAGGGTGGAGCCGACGGCCGCGCCGACGACGGCGACCATCGGGCCGACGGCCGAGGTGAAGCGGCCGTTCTCGGGCCGCGCGAGGCCGACGAGGTAGCCGACGACGCAGAGCACGAGGGCGTACCGGCCGGCGGCGTGGTCGGCGGGCGGGGCCAGGTCGGCGAGGAGGCCGGCGGAGAAGCCGACGAGCGAACCGGTGACCGGTCCGTGGACGAGGGCGAGGGCGATGACGGTGAGGAGGACCAGGTCGGGTACGGCGCCGGGGAGCTGGAGCCGGGCGAGGACGGAGACCTGGACGACGAGCGCGACCACGATCAGGGTCGCGGAGAGGAGAATGCGGTTGAACTTCACGGTGTCGCGTCCTCCTGGTCGTTCGGGTCCTGAGCCTGGTTCGGTTCCCGCGCCTGGCCCTGGTTCTGTTCCTGCGCGGGCTTCTCGGCCCGGCCCAGGATCGGCTGCTCGGCCGCCTCGCCCTGGGCCTGCTCGTTCGCCTGGCCGTCGGCCGGCGGCTTCGCGGTGACCGTGACGGTGACGGTCGGCGCGGGCTTGGGCTTCTGCGGCAGCACCGTGTCGCGGGGGTCGGAGCGGGGGGCTTGGACGACGACGCCGACGATGTCGAGCTTGGTGAAGCCGACGTACGGGCGGACGTAGACGTTGCGGGTCAGGCCGCCGCCGAGGGGGTCGATCCGGACGATCTCGCCGACGGGAACGCCGGGGACGAAGGGCCGTGAGCCGGCCGAGCCGAAGGTGACGAGGCGGTCGCCCGCCTTCACCTTGGCCTTGCCGTTGAGGAGCTGGACGAGCAGCGGGCGGTCGCCCTGGCCGGTGGCGAAGCCGAGTTCGTCGCTCTTCTCCATGCGGGTGCCGACGGTGAAGTCCGGGTCGTTGGCGAGCAGGACCGTGGAGGTGGACGGGCCGACGGTGGTGACCCGGCCGACGAGTCCGGCGCCGTTGAGGACGGTCATGTCGCGCTGGATGCCGTCACGGGCGCCGACGTCGATGGTGACGGTCCAGGAGAAGCCCTGGGCCGCTCCTATGGCGATGACCTGGGCGCCCTTGATGCCGTACTGCCCGGCGCCGGCGGTCTTGAGCATGGAGTCGAGCTCGCGCAGCCGGTTGCGGTTGCGGTCGTCGCTGCCGAGCTCGGCCTTGAGCTCGGCGTTCTCCTTCTCCAGAGCGGCGATCCGGGTGTGCCGCTCGCCGGAGTCGCGGACGGCGCCTATGGCGTTGCCGATCGGGTCGACCGCCGCCGCGACTCCGTTCTCGACCGGGCCGAAGACGGCGGCGGCGGCCTGTCGGGCGCCGTCGACCGGCGACTCCTGGCCGCCGCGGATGTCCACCGTGATCAGCGCGAACGCGACGGCGACCAGCAGCACCAGGAGCAGCCGGCTCTCTCGTGTGTCCCTCACGTGCGGCGGCCGTGCCCTTCCTCGTGGTTCGTTGTGCAGATGTTCGTACCGTACGGGCTCGCGCCCGGCCGATGGGTCAGCGGCGCGGCTGGGCGTCCAGGACCTGCTGGAGGGCCTCGAACTCCTCGACGCACTTGCCGGATCCGAGCGCCACCGAGTCCAGCGGGTCCTCGGCGATGTGGATCGGCATGCCGGTCTCGCGGCGCAGCCGCTCGTCGAGGCCGCGCAGCAGGGCGCCGCCACCGGTGAGAACGATGCCGCGGTCCATGACGTCACCGGAGAGTTCCGGCGGGCACTTGTCGAGGGTGGTCTTCACGGCGTCGACGATCGCGTTGACCGGCTCCTCGATGGCCTTGCGGACCTCGGCGGCCGAGATGACGACGGTCTTCGGGAGACCGGAGACGAGGTCGCGGCCGCGGATCTCGGTGTGCTCGTCCTGCTCCAGGTCGTAGGCCGAACCGATGGTGATCTTGATCTGCTCGGCGGTGCGCTCACCGAGGAGGAGCGAGTACTCCTTCTTGATGTGCTGGATGATCGCGTTGTCCAGCTCGTCGCCGGCGACCCGGATGGACTGTGCCGTGACGATTCCTCCGAGGGAGATCACCGCGACCTCGGTGGTGCCGCCGCCGATGTCGACGACCATGTTGCCGGTGGCCTCGTGGACGGGGAGGCCGGAACCGATGGCCGCGGCCATGGGCTCCTCGATGATGTGCACCTGGCGGGCGCCGGCCTGGGTGGAGGCCTCGATGACGGCGCGGCGCTCGACTCCGGTGATGCCGGAGGGCACGCAGACGACGACCCGGGGACGGGCGAGGTAGCGCCGCTTGTGGATCTTGAGGATGAAGTAGCGGAGCATCCGCTCGGTGATCTCGAAGTCGGCGATGACGCCGTCCTTCAGCGGGCGCACGGCGACGATGTTGCCGGGGGTCCTGCCGATCATCTTCTTCGCCTCGGCACCCACCGCGAGGATTCCGCCGGTGTTGGTGTTGATCGCGACGACGGACGGCTCGTTGAGGACGATGCCTCGACCCCTGACGTACACCAGCGTGTTGGCGGTCCCGAGGTCGACAGCCATGTCACGGCCGATGAACGACATGAAGTTCCCCTTGTTTCCCATGGCTGAGGGTGGTGCGGCGAAGAGTTTTCATCGTAGTGCCGCTCACGCGGATGGCGCGCGCTGGCCCACCTCATGTACTAGGTGACGGTAGGACGCGGCGATCCGTTCCCGGGATTGGCGTTCATATGCCTGGGGGCGGCCGAATTCCTTCGGTCGCCCCACAACTGGCTGCCGTTCGGCTGACGGTGGGTCAGCCGGCGGGCGGAAGGCCGGGTGCCACGCGGGGACGCGTGGTCACACGAGGCCGGGTGTCACACGAGGACGCGTGTCACACGAGGCCGGGGAAGAAGATCTTCAGCTCGCGCGCGGCGGACTCCTCGGAGTCCGAGGCGTGGATGAGGTTCTCGCGGACGATGGTGCCGAAGTCGCCGCGGATGGAGCCCGGGGCGGCGGCGATCGGGTCGGTCGGGCCGGCCAGCTGGCGGACGCCCTCGATGACCCGCTCGCCCTCGACGACGAGCGCGACGACCGGACCGGAGGACATGAAGCCCATCAGCGGCTCGTAGAAGGGCTTGCCCTTGTGCTCGCCGTAGTGCTGCTCCAGCGTCTCCTGGTCCAGCTCGCGCAGCTCCAGGGCCGCGAGGGTCCAGCCGGCCTTGCGCTCGATGCGGCCGATGATCTCGCCGACCAGGCCACGGCGGACCGCGTCGGGCTTGAGCAGGACGAGCGTGCGCTGGCTCACGGGGGGAACTCCTTCGGGAGGGATGTGCGGGCCTCTGAATCTACAGGGCCCGCACCGCCACCCGTCACGCAGCGTCAGGCCCTGCGGAGCCCTGGGCCGTGGCGTTCGAGGCGGCCCAGCGGGCCTTGATCTCGTCCACCTTGCGCCCGTAGTGCACCGAGCACCACCACAGCACGGCGAAGACGGCCCCGAGGAAGTACATGACGGGGACGAAGAAACCGCTGAGGATCAGCCCGATCTGGAGCGCCCAGCCGAGCTGGACGCCACCGGGACGGGTGATCATCCCGCACAGCAGCACGGAGAGGACCATCGCGACACCGCACACCCACCAGACGGTGGAGGTGGCGAGCGAGTCGTCCTTCATGGCGACGAGACCGGCGAAGCCGATGACGAAGAACTCGCCGATGAGGGTGGAGGAGCAGAGCGTGCGCATTCCGGGTCAGCCCCTCTTGAGCAGCAGCCGGGCGTCGCCGACCGTGAAGATCGAACCGGTCACCAGCACGCCGGCGCCGCCGTACTCGGCCTCCTCCTCGGCGAGCGTGATCGCCGTCTCCAGGGCGTCGGGCAGCCGGGGCTCCACGACGACCCGGTCCTCGCCGAAGACCTCGACGGCGACCGCGGCGAGCGCGTCGACGTCGGTGGCGCGGGAGGTGGAGTTCTGGGTGACGACGATCTCGGCGAAGATCGGCTCGAAGGCCTCCAGGAGCCCCCGGGTGTCCTTCTCGCCGCTGGTGGAGACGACGCCGACGAGCCGGGAGAAGCCGAAGGCCTCGGAGACGGCCTCGGCGGTGGCGCGGGCGCCGTGCGGGTTGTGCGCGGCGTCGAGGATGACCGTCGGGGAGGAGCGGACGACCTCCAGGCGGCCGGGCGAGGAGGTCTGGGCGAAGGCGCGCCGGACGGTCTCGACGTCGAGGCTGCGGGCGTGCTCCGCGCCGATGCCGAAGAAGGCCTCGACGGCGGCGAGCGCCACGGCCGCGTTGTGCGCCTGGTGGGCGCCGTGCAGCGGCAGGAAGATGCCGTCGTACTCGCCGCCGAGGCCGCGCAGGGTCAGCAGCTGCCCGCCGACGGCCACCTCTCGGGAGACGACGCCGAACTCCATGCCCTCGCGGGCCACGGTCGCGTCGACCTCGACGGCCTTCTTCAGGAGCACCTGGGCGGCGTCCACCGGCTGCTGGGCCAGGACGACGGTCGCGCCCTGCTTGATGATCCCGGACTTCTCGCCGGCGATCGCGCCGGTGGTCTCGCCGAGCCGGTCGGTGTGGTCGAGGTCGATCGGGGTGACGACCGCGACGGAACCGTCGATCACGTTGGTCGCGTCCCAGGTGCCGCCCATGCCGACCTCGACGACGGCCGCGTCGACCGGGGCGTCCGCGAAGGCCGCGTAGGCCATCCCGGTGAGGACCTCGAAGAAGGAGAGGCGGTACTCCTCCCGGGCGTCGACCAGCTCCACGTACGGCTTGACGTCCTGGTAGGTCTCGATGAACCGCTCGGCGGAGATCGGGGCGCCGTCCAGGCTGATCCGCTCGGTGACGGTCTGCACGTGCGGCGAGGTGTACCGGCCGGTGCGCAGCTCGAAGGCGCCCAGCAGGGACTCGATCATGCGGGCGGTGGAGGTCTTGCCGTTGGTCCCCGTGATGTGGATCGAGGGGTACGCGCGCTGCGGCTCGCCCAGCACGTCCATCAGCGCCGCGATCCGCTTGACCGAGGGCTCCAGCTTGGTCTCGCCCCAGCGGGTCGAGAGCTCGGTCTCGACCTCGCGCAGCGCCTTGTCCAGCTCCGGATCCTCGGGGCGGGTGGGCACGGGGTCGCCCTGCGGGGGTCCGGCCTGGGTGCGCAGGGTGCGGCTGCCGGCCTCGATCACCGCCAGGTCGGGGTCTCGGTTCGTCGCTTCGTCGACGAGGTCGTCGAAGTCGTCGGCGTGCTCGTCGGCGTGGTCGCGCGGGTCGCTCGGGTCACTCACGGGGCCAAGTCTACGGAGCCCCGCCGACAGGACCATGGACCCTCCCCTTTCGGGACCTTCGGTCCGCCGTCCGCCGGGGTCGCCCGGCAAACTTGGCGATCATGGACATAGGCATCGATCTCGGCACGGCCAACACCCTCCTCTACGCCCGCGGGCAGGGCATCGTGCTCAACGAGCCGTCCGTGGTGGCGGTCCAGGAGGGCTCCCGGCACGCGCTCGCGGTCGGCGCGGAGGCGAAGGAGACGATCGGCCGGACGCCGGGCTCGATCACCGCGATCCGTCCCCTGCGGGACGGCGTGATCAGCGACTACGAGGCGGCGGAGGAGATGATCCGGCACTTCGTCCGCAAGGCCGTCCCGGGGCGCCGCCGCCCCCGTACCCGGATGGTCGTCTGCGTCCCCAGCGGGGTCACCCCGGTGGAGCGGCGGGCCATCGTGCACGCCACGATCTCGGCGGGCGCGCGGGCCGTCCATCTGATCGAGGAGCCGATGGCGGCGGCGATCGGCGCGGGCCTTCCGGTCTCCGACCCGCGCGGCTCGATGGTGGTCGACATCGGCGGCGGGACGACGGAGGTGGCGGTGATCTCGCTGGGCGGGATCGTCACCGCGCAGTCGCTGCGGGTCGGCGGCGACCGCTTCGACACGGCGATCACCGACCACGTCCGCAAGGAGCACTCGCTGCTGATCGGCGAGCGGACGGCGGAGGACGTGAAGGTGGCGATCGGCTCCGCGTGGCCGGTGCCGGGCGGCGAGGAGTTCGAGCGGCGCGTCTTCACCGTGCGCGGCCGGGAGAGGGTCAGCGGCCTGCCGCGCACGGTGGAGCTCTCCGTCCCCGAGGTCCGCGAGGCGCTGGACGAGCCGGTGGAGGCGGTCATCGCGGCGGTGCGGGTGACGCTGGAGGAGTGCCCGCCGGAGCTGTCCGGGGACGTGATGGAGCACGGCATCGTGCTGACCGGCGGCGGCGCGCTGCTGCCGGGCCTGGACCTCAGGATGGCCTCGGCGACGGGCATCCCGGTCTTCGTGGCGGACGACCCGCTGGACTGCGTCGCCCTCGGCTCGGGCCGCTGCGTGGAGGACTTCGACGGCCTCCAGCGGGTCCTCGGCAAGGCGGAGTCGGCACGGTAGGCCGCGGGGAGCGGGGGCGTGGGGACGGGGTGGGGGCCGGGAGTCGGGGCGGGGCCGGGAGCCGGGAGCCCGGGGCCGGGGGCAAGGGAGCCTGAGCCGGGAGCGAGGGGGCTGAGGCCAGGGCCGGGAGCGAGGGAGCCGGAGCCGGGAGCGAGGGGGGCCGAGGGCGAAGGGGGCCGGGGTCGGGGCAAGGAAGCCGGAGCCGGGGGCGAAGGGAGCCTGAGCCGGGGCGAAGGGGGGCCGGGGGCGAGGGGGCCGGGGCCGGTCTCAGCGTGGCAGGCCGGACGGGAGCGTGGCCCTTACCGCGTACGCGCCGTCCTTCTCGCCCGCCGCGAGGGTGCCGCCCATGCTGGCGACCCGCTCGTCCATCGAGACGAGGCCGGTGCCCGTGGAGACGGGGGCCCGGTCCGGCGGGGTCTTCGGCAGGGGGTTGCGGACCTCGATCCACAGGTCCGGGCCGGCGACCCCGATCGCGACCCGCACCGGCAGGCCCGGCGCGTGCTTCGCCGCGTTCGTCAGGCACTCCTGGACCACCCGGTGCACGGCGGTCTGCCGCAGCGGCGAGAGCGCCTTCACCTCCTCGGCCACGTCGAGCTCGACCGGGCTGCCCATCCGCTCGCTCTCCGCGGCGAGGTCCGCGAGCCCCTCCAGGCCGGGCGTGGCGCCCTCCCGGTCCGCGCGCCGCACGAGCGTCTCGTTGAGCATGAGGTGGGCGCGCCGGGCGGTGTCGGCCAGCTCCTCGAAGTCCTTCTGGTGGGCGTCGCCCCGGGCCCGTACGGCGAGCACCTCGGCCCGCACCGCCAGCACGGTCAGCTCGCGGCCGACCAGGTCGTGGACGTCCCTGCCGACCTGGATCCGCTCCTCCTGGACGGCCTGCCGGGCCGCGGCCTCGCGCCGCTGGACCTCCAGCGCGCGGACCAGGTCGTGCCGGTGGGCGGCGATGCCGACGCCCGCCGCGAGCACGCCGATCGGGACGATGAGGCTGAGGAAGTCGCTGAGCGTGTCGCCGTGGTGCGCGGCGGGCCAGCCGGGCGTCCGGAAGTAGGCGTACGCCACGCCGATGTACAGCAGGGTGGCGCCGATCGCGACCCGCCGGCCCCTGAAGCGGCCGAGCGAGTACAGCGCGAACTGGATCATGGTGACCTCGTGGAGCCAGCCCATCAGGCCGAGCGCCACGAGGTACGGCACCCAGGGCGCCCTCCGGCGCAGCATCAGGGTCGCGGCGCCGGCGGCGAGGACCAGGGTGGCGGTGACGCCGGTGAGCGAGTTGTCCTCCCGGGCCAGGCCCGGCACGTCCAGGACCATCAGGGCGAAGGCGCTGAGCGCGGCGACCGCGTCGAGGGCCCGGGGCGAGCCGGCCCACCGGTCCACGCGGCGGCGCAGCGCGGGGACGGCGGGGAGGGGGAACATGCCTCCATCATCCAGGGTCCTTGGTCCCGACGCCGTGGACCCGAAGTCCCTTCCGCTGTGACATCGGGCACTTCGTCCGCATTCCTGCTTGACTCGGAGCGTGCCCGACTCCCCGCAGGAGACCGAGACTCCGGCCCCCGGCCCGCTCGTCGCCGACCTGCTCGACGCGCTGCCGCAGGCCGCCGCGCTGGTCGCGGCCGACCGGCGGACCCTCCGGGTGAACCGGCGCTTCCGGGCCGTGCTCCGACTGCCGGACGACCTCGACCCGACCGGCGCGGAAGGCGCCGAGCGGCTGCTCGGCCACGTCTCCGCGCTGCTCTCCGGGCCGGAGGAGCGCGACCGCTTCCTCGCCGACGCCCGGCCCCAGGGGCCCGTCACCCGGACCGCCGACTACCGGCTGGCGGACGGGCGGATCCTGCGCCGCCGGCGCTCCCCCGTCGGCGGGCCCGGCCGGCAACCCGCCGCGCACCTGCTGCTGATCGAGGACGTCACCCGGCAGCACGAGGCCCGTGACGAGTTCGACCAGCGGGTCCGCAGACTGGCGGAGCTCACCGACGAGCGGACCGCCTTCGCCGGCCGCGCCCTGCACGAGCTGCGCACCCCGCTCGCCACCGTCGTCAGCTTCGCCGAGCTCCTCCTGGACCCGGCGACCGGTCCGCTCGGCCAGGAGCAGACCGCCTACCTGGAGGCGATCCTGCGCAACGCCCGCCGGATGACCTCGATCACCGCGAACCTGCCCCGGGCCGCCGGCGGGGACCCGGCGGACCCGCGCCGCGCCGAGCCCCGGCGCGCCCGGGTCCTCGTCCCCGAGCTGGTGCGGCGGGTGGCCCTGGAGGCGCTCCAGCGGACCGGCGGAGCGGGGCCGTACCTCGCGGTCGACGCCCCGGCCGCCGGGCCTCCGCTGCTCGCCGACGGCTGGCTGCTCACCGGCGCCCTGGAGGAGCTCGTCGCCAACGCCCTGCGGTTCACCCCCGCCGACGGGTGGGTGGAGCTCGCCGCGCGACCGGCGGACGGCCACTGGACCGTCCAGGTGAGGGACACCGGGATCGGCGTCCCGCTGGAGTACCAGGAGAAGGTCTTCACCCCGTACGTCCGCGCCCCCAACGCCCGGCGCGCCGGCTACCCCGGCACCGGCCTCGGCCTGGCGAGCGCCCGGGAGGCGGTCCGGCTGCACGGCGGCACCCTCACCGTCCACGACCGCCCCGACGGCCCCGGCGCGGTCTTCACGATCCGGCTGCCGCTGCCGGACGGCGGGGCGAGCGAGGCGGGCCGCGCGGGCGGGCCCGACCGGACGAACGAGGCGTCCGGGGCGGACGGCGGTACGGACGGCGGTACGGACGGCGGGGGCGCGGGGCCCGCCCGGCCCGGCGGCGGAGGCGCGCGGCCGTGAGCCGGCTGCTCGTCGTCGAGGACGACCCCGACCTCTCCCTCGCGCTGCGGGTGCTGCTCACCCGCGGCGGCTACGACGTCTCCCTGGCCGCCGACGGACGGGAGGCGCTGCGGCTGCTCTTCGCCGAGCGGCCCGCCCTGATGGTGCTCGACCTGCTCCTGCCCGGGCTCGACGGCTGGGAGGTGCTCGACCGCACCCGGGACATGAGCGATCTGCCGGTCCTCGTCCTCTCCGGCCTCGGCGAGCTCGACGACCGGGTCAGGGGGCTGCGCTCCGGCGCCGACGACTACCTGGTGAAACCGTTCGCCCAGGCCGAGCTCCTGGCCCGGATCGAGGCCCTGCTCCGGCGTACCGGACCGGGCTCCTGGGCCGGCGAGACGGTCGAGGAGGACCTGCGCCTGGTGCCCGAGCGCCGCTCCGCGCTCTGGCTGGGCTCCGAGATCCGGCTGAGCGACATCGAGTACCGCCTCCTCCAGCTCCTGGTGCGCAACCGGGGCCGGGTCGTCACCACCGAGCAGCTGCTCGACCAGGTGTGGGACGACACCTCCGCCGTCGGCCGCGACCGGGTGAAGTTCGGGGTGCTGCGGCTGCGCCGGAAGCTGCGGTACGCGGGCGGGCCGCACTCCCGCGACCCGATCGGGTCCGTACGGGGACTCGGCTACCGGTACGAGCCGGGGTGACGCGGGACTCCGGGTCCAGGACCGGGACCGGGACCGGCCCTGCCCGGACCGGACCGACGCGGGACCAAGGTCCCGGGACCACCGTCCCGAACCGCCCCGAACCGCGGGGAACAACCGTCCGGCAACCGTGCGCCACCGCGGTCCGCCACCGACCCCGGCCACCGTCGACGGCATGCACACCCTTCCTGCCCGCAGTGTCGCCCTCGTCCTCGGTACCCGCCCCGAGCTGGTCAAGCTCGCCGAGCTCATCCGGGTCCTCGGCCCCGCCGCGCGGGTCGTCCACACCGGACAGCACTACGACGAGGAGCTGTCGGGCGGTTTCCTGGCCGAGCTGGGCCTGCCCGAGCCGGAGTACCTCACCGGGGTGGGCGGCCGCCCCCGGGCCGTCCAGGTCGCCGCCGCGCTCGCCGCCCTCGACGAGCTCTTCGCCGCCGAACCGCCGCTCGCGGTGATCGTGCAAGGCGACACCAACGCCGCCCTCGCCGGCGCGCTCGCCGCCAACGCCCGCGGCCTCCCGCTGGTCCACGTCGAGGCCGGGCTCCGCAGCCACGACCGCGCCATGCCCGAGGAGCACAACCGGGTGGTCATCGACCGCCTCGCCGACGTGCTGTGCGCCGCCACCCCCGACAACCGCGCGCTGCTGCTCGCCGAGGGCCTCCCCGAGGAGCGGATCGCCGTCACCGGCAACCCGGTCGTCGAGGCCGTACGCGACCACCTGCCGTCCGCCGGGGAGCGGGCCCGGCTGCTCGCCGCGCACGGGCTGACCGCCGACGGCTACGTCCTGGCCACCGTGCACCGTCCCGAGAACACCGACGACCCCGAGGCCCTGCGCGCCGTCCTCACCGAACTCGCCGCCCTCGCGGAGCGGCTCCCGGTGGTCCTCCCGCTCCACCCCCGCACCCGGGCCCGGATCGACGCGGCCGGACTGAGCGGGCTCCTCGACGGCGTCACCGTCCTCCCGCCCGCCGGCTACGGCACCTTCCTGGCGCTCGCCCGGCACGCGGCGGTCCTCGTCTCCGACTCCGGCGGCGTCCAGGAGGAGACCACGGTCCTCGGGCGTCCGCTGGTCGTCGTCCGCCGTTCCACCGAGCGCCCCGAGGCCATGGCCGACTTCGCCGAACTCGTCGCCCCCGGCCCGCGGATCGGCGCCGCCGTCCGCCGCCGCCTCGCCGAGGGCCCGCACGGCCTGCGCCGCCTGTCCGCGCTGCCCAGCCCCTACGGCGACGGCACCGCCTCGCACCGGATCGCGACCCTCACCGCCCGGCTCGCCAAGGAGCGCGCGGTCCCGGGCTCGGGCCACGCGATGGCCGCCTGACCTCCCCGCTCTCCCGCCCTCCTGACCTCATGTCCTCCTGCCCCCACCGGAGATCGTCCCCATGAGCCTCCCGCTCCTGCTCTACGTCTTCCCGTTCCTCCTCCTCGGCTGCTTCCTCGTGTACTGGGCCGGGGCCCGCCACGCGTACTCCCGCCGCAAGCCCACCGAGCCCGGCGAACCGGCCGCGTACGACTGGCACTTCTTCGTGCCGTGCCGCGACGAGGAGGCCGTGATCGCCACCACCGTCGCCCGGCTGCGCGCCGACTTCCCCGCCGGGCACGTCTGGGTCATCGACGACGCCAGCGACGACCTGACCGCCCCGATCGTCGCCTCGCTCGGCGCCCGCGACCCCCGGGTCCACCTGGTCTCCCGCCACCGCCCCGACGCCCGCGTCGGCAAGGGCGCGGCGCTCAACGCCGCCTACGACGCCCTCGACGCGCACCTGCCCGCCGGCACCGACCGCACCCGGGTGATCGTCTGCGTCGTCGACGCCGACGGGCAGCTCTCCCCCGACGCCCTGGCCCGGGTCAGCGGCCCCGACGCCTTCGGCGACCCCGACATGGGCGGCGTACAGATCGGCGTGCGGATGCGGAACGTCGACGACGAGCGCCCGCTGCCCGACCGGGGCCGGCTCGCCAACGCGTACGCCCGGCTCCTGATCCGCATGCAGGACGCGGAGTTCGCCGTCTCCAACACCGCGATGCAGCTGCTGCGCGTCCGTGCCGGCTCGGTCGGCCTGGGCGGGAACGGCCAGTTCACCCGGCTCACCGCGCTCGACCGGATCGCCGCCGCCGAACGCCGCCCCTGGCAGCGGGACGCGCTCCTGGAGGACTACGAACTCGGCCTGCACATGCGGCTCGCGGGTGACCAGGTCACCCACGTCCACGACGCCTGGGTGAGCCAGGAGGCGCTGCCGTACACCCGCCGCTTCCTCACCCAGCGCACCCGCTGGGCCCAGGGCAACATCGCCTGCGTCCGCTACACCGGCCGGATCGTCTCCTCCCGCCACTACCGGGCCCGCGGCGTCCTGGAGTCCCTCTACACCTTCTTCCAGCCGCTCGCGCACCTCGCGACCCTGCTGCTGACCGCCGTCATGCTCGTCGCGCTCGTCCTCGGCGGCAGCGCGGCCGAGGTCGTCCTCGCCGCCTGGCCGCTCGCCCTCGGCCTCGCGCTGCTCTCGATCGTCCCCTTCGTGCTCTGGGGCCCGGTCTACCGCCGCGAGTTCGCCGGCGACCGCTCACGGATCAGGGGCGTGCTGTGGGGCCTCGCGCTCTGGCTGTACGCCTACCACCTGTTCGTCGTCTCGGCCCGCGGCTTCGTCCGCCTGCTGCGCGGGCGCACCGGCTGGGCCAAGACCCGCCGCAACGCGGAGACGGCGGGCGTGGGCCCCATCGCGACCGAGTCCTGAACCGGGGACGCGGAAGGGCCCGGGACCACGACGGTCCCGGGCCCTTCCGCGTACGGGTCAGGCCTGCGGCAGCTTCTCCAGCTGGGCCTGGATGCGGGCGATGTCCTCGTCCGCCTTGGCGAGGCGGCCCTTGATCTTGTCCACGACGTTGTCCGGCGCCTTGGCCAGGAAGGCCTCGTTGCCGAGCTTGCCCTCGGCCTGCGCCTTCTCCTTCTCGGCCGCGGCCAGGTCCTTCGCGAGCCGCTTGCGCTCGGCGGCGACGTCGATGGTGCCCGACAGGTCGAGCGCGACCTCGGCACCGGCGACCGGCAGCGACGCCGTCGCGGAGAACTCCTCGCCCTCCGGCTGGAGCCGCAGGATCTGGCGGATGGCGGCCTCGTGCGCGACGAGCGGGGTGCCGTCGAGCGTCAGGCGGGCCGGCACCTTCTGGGCGTCCTGGAGGCCCTGCTCCTTGCGGAAGCGGCGGACCTCGGTGACGACCCGCTGGACCAGCTCGATCTCCTTCTCGGCCGCCTCGTCGCGGAAGCCGCTGTCCTTCGGCCAGTCGGCGATCACGAGGGACTCACCGCCCGTGAGGGTGGTCCACAGGGTGTCGGTGACGAAGGGGACGATCGGGTGCAGCAGGCGCAGCATGACGTCCAGGACCTCGCCGAGGACGCGCCCGGAGACCTTGGCGCCCTCGCCGCCGGCGAAGAACGTCGTCTTCGACAGCTCGACGTACCAGGCGAAGACCTCGTCCCACGCGAAGTGGTAGAGCGACTCGCTCAGCTTCGCGAACTGGAAGTCGTCGTAGTACGCGTCGACCTGCGCGACCGTCTCGTTGAGCCGGGACAGGATCCAGCGGTCGGTCGCCGACATCTCGGAGGCGTCCGGCAGCGGGCCCTCGATCGTGGCGCCGTTCATCAGCGCGAAGCGGGTCGCGTTCCAGATCTTGTTGGCGAAGTTCCGGGACGCCTTGACCCAGTCCTCGCCGATCGGGACGTCGGCGCCGGGGGTGGCGCCGTTGGCCAGGGTGAAGCGGACGGCGTCGGAGCCGTACGCGTCCATCCAGGTGATCGGGTCGACCGCGTTCGGGTTGGACTTCGACATCTTCTTGCCGAACTCGTCGCGGACGAGGCCGGTGAGGGCGACGGTCTTGAACGGGACCTCGCCGTCCATCGCGTACAGGCCGAACATCATCATCCGGGCGACCCAGAAGAAGATGATGTCGTGGCCGGTGAGCAGGACGTCGGTCGAGTAGAACTTCGCCAGGTCCGGCGTCTTCTCCGGCCAGCCGAGCGTGGAGAACGGCCACAGACCGGAGGAAAACCAGGTGTCGAGGACGTCGGGGTCCTGCTTCCAGCCCTCGGCCTCGGTGCCCGGCGGCTGCTCGTCGGGTCCGACGCAGACGACCTGGCCCTCGGGGCCGTACCAGATCGGGATGCGGTGGCCCCACCACAGCTGGCGCGAGATGCACCAGTCGTGCATGTTGTCGACCCAGTCGAAGTAGCGCTTGGAGAGCTCCTTCGGGTGGATGTCGACGGAGCCGTCGCGGACGGCGTCGCCGGCGGCCTGCGCCAGCGGGCCGACCTTGACCCACCACTGCATCGACAGACGCGGCTCGACCGTGGTCTTGCAGCGCGAGCAGTGGCCGACGGAGTGCATGTACGGGCGCTTCTCGGCGACGATCCGGCCCTGCTCCTTCAGCGCGCCGACGATCGTCGAGCGGGCCTCGAAGCGGTCCAGGCCGAGGAAGGGGCCGTGGACGGTGATGACGCCGTG
Organism: Streptomyces sp. NPDC056503; assembly: GCF_042794995.1. NCBI lineage: Bacteria > Bacillati > Actinomycetota > Actinomycetes > Kitasatosporales > Streptomycetaceae > Streptomyces > Streptomyces sp. NPDC056503. The sequence continues at coordinate 6,998 of NZ_JBHTST010000089.1, read as the reverse complement.
CTCGTCCATGACCGTCAGGGACGGCAGGTCGTGGCGGCGGCCGATCTCGAAGTCGTTCGGGTCGTGCGCCGGGGTCACCTTGACGGCGCCGGTGCCGAACTCCGGGTCGACGTGCTCGTCGGCGACGACGGGGATCGTGCGGTCGGTCAGCGGCAGCTTGATCTGCTTGCCGACCAGGTGCCTGTACCGCTCGTCCTCGGGGTGGACGGCGACGGCGGTGTCGCCGAGCATCGTCTCGGCGCGGGTCGTGGCGACGACGAGGCTGTCCTCGCCCTCGCCGTACCGGATGGAGACCAGCTCGCCGGCGTCGTCCTGGTACTCGACCTCGATGTCCGAGATGGCGGTCAGACAGCGCGGGCACCAGTTGATGATGCGCTCGGCGCGGTAGATCAGACCGTCCTCGTAGAGGTCCTTGAAGATCTTCTGGACGGCCTTGGAGAGGCCCTCGTCCATGGTGAAGCGCTCACGCGACCAGTCGAGGCCGGCGCCGAGGCGGCGCAGCTGGCCGAGGATCCGGCCGCCGTACTCGTCCTTCCACTGCCAGACGCGCTCGACGAACGCGTCGCGGCCCAGGTCGTGGCGGGACTTGCCCTCCTCGGCGAGCTGCTGCTCGACCTTGTTCTGGGTCGCGATGCCGGCGTGGTCCATGCCCGGCAGCCAGAGCGTCTCGAAGCCCTGCATGCGCTTGCGGCGCGTCAGGGCGTCCATCAGCGTCACCTGGAAGGCGTGGCCCAGGTGGAGGGCGCCCGTGACGTTCGGCGGCGGGATGACGATGGTGTACGGCGGCTTGTCGCTCTTGGCGTCCGCCTCGAAGTAGCCGCGCTCTACCCAGCGCTCGTACAGCGGCCCCTCTACCTCGGCCGGCGCGTACTGGGTCGGCAGTTCGGTGGTGGGCGCTGTCTGCTGCTGAGTGTTCTCGGTCACGAGCCCAGTTTAGGGGTGCGACGGTCGTGTCCCGAAACGCGATTGTTCGGTAACGGTGTGCCCCCCGCCGCCCCACCACGGGGCGGCTTCCGACAGGATGTTCGCTACGCATAAACGTCCTGTGAGGGGAAGCAGTAGATGAGCTACAACCAGCCGGGTCCGTACGGGGGCCAGCAGCCTCAGCAGCCCGGGCCCTACGGCCAGCAGCCCGGCCCGTACGGGCAGCCGCCGCAGGGTCAGCCCGGTTACGGCTACCCCCAGCAGGCCCCGCAGGGCGTACCGCCGCAGCAGCAGCCGTACGGCTACCCGCAGCAGCCCGCCCCCTACGGTCAGCAGCCGCAGTACGGCGCCCCCCAGGGCCCCGGCGGCTACGTGCCCCACCCGCCGGCCCCGAAGAAGAGCAAGACCCCGATCATCATCGGCGCGGTCGCCGTCGTCGCGGCGATCGCCGTGGGCGCGTACTTCCTGATCGGCGGCGGTGGCGGCGCGTCCGTCGCGAACGACGGCCCGCACAAGCTGGTGACGCCGGAGACGGTGCTGGGCGAGTACAAGAAGGCGCCGGACGAGTCGGACTCCAGCGGCGACGACGTCCTGAAGGACGCCGAGAAGAACGGCGTCAAGAACGGCAAGCAGGTCGACGCCTCCTACAAGGCCGGGGACGAGTCGAACCCGCTCGGGGGCAAGATGCTCTCCTTCAGCGGCATCTACGGCGAGATCGAGGACCCGGAGAAGCTCGTCGACGCGCTGTTCGGCGTGATGAAGACCAAGGCTGCGGAGGACAAGGAGGACGACGCCGAGCTGGTCGGCAGCCCGCAGGCGTTCACCCCGGCCGAGGCCGAGGGCGCCGTCCTCAAGTGCCAGTCCGCGAAGGGCAAGGCCGACGCCTCCGCGGGCACCCCGGCCTTCTCCATGAACTTCTGCATCTGGGCCGACCACAGCACCGTGGGCTTCGTGGTCCCGCTGGACATGGCCGCGATGCTCAGCGGCAAGGGCGGCTCCCTCGAAGAGGCGGCGACCGTCACCGCCAAGTTCCGCAAGGAAGTCCGCGTCAAGGCCTGACGCGCCGGGCACACACGAAGGGGCGCCCCGCCGGATTCCGGTGGGGCGCCCCTTCGTGGTGCTCGCGGTTACGCCGACTTCTCGTGGCGGCCGTCGTTCTTGACGATCCTGGGGACCAGGGTCGGGTTCACGTTGTTGCGGACGACGTCCGCCGTGATGACGACGCGGGCGACGTCCTTGCGGGACGGGACCTCGTACATCACCGACTGGAGGACCTCCTCCATGATGGCGCGCAGGCCGCGCGCGCCGGTGCCGCGGAGGATGGCCTGGTCGGCGATGGCCTCCAGGGCGGGGCGGTCGAAGTCCAGCTCGACGCCGTCGAGTTCGAAGAGGCGCTGGTACTGCTTCACCAGCGCGTTGCGCGGCTCGACGAGGATCTTCAGGAGGGCCTCGCGGTCCAGGTTGTGGACCGAGGTGATGACGGGGAGACGGCCGATGAACTCGGGGATCATCCCGAACTTCACCAGGTCCTCCGGCATGACCTCCTGGAACTGGTCGCTCGCCTCGATCTCGCGCTTGGAGCGGATGGTCGCCCCGAAGCCGATGCCCTTGGCGCCCGCCCGCGACTCGATGATCTTCTCCAGGCCGGCGAAAGCGCCGCCCACGATGAAGAGCACGTTCGTCGTGTCGATCTGGATGAACTCCTGGTGCGGGTGCTTCCGGCCGCCCTGCGGCGGGACGGAGGCCGTGGTGCCCTCCAGGATCTTCAGGAGGGCCTGCTGCACGCCCTCGCCGGAGACGTCTCGCGTGATCGACGGGTTTTCGCTCTTACGGGCGACCTTGTCGATCTCGTCGATGTAGATGATGCCGGTCTCGGCCTTCTTGACGTCGTAGTCCGCCGCCTGGATCAGCTTGAGCAGGATGTTCTCGACGTCCTCGCCGACGTAGCCGGCCTCCGTCAGCGCCGTCGCGTCGGCGATGGCGAACGGGACGTTGAGCATCCGGGCCAGCGTCTGGGCCAGGAGCGTCTTGCCCGAGCCCGTGGGGCCCAGCAGCAGGATGTTGGACTTGGCCAGTTCGATGGCGTCGTCACGGCCCTGCCCGCCGCCGTTCTCGCCGGCCTGGACGCGCTTGTAGTGGTTGTACACAGCGACCGAGAGGGCCTTCTTCGCCGGCTCCTGGCCGACGACATAGCCCTCGAGGAACTCGTAGATCTCGCGGGGCTTGGGAAGTTCCTCCCAGCGCACCTCGCTCGTCTCCGCGAGTTCCTCTTCGATGATCTCGTTGCAGAGGTCGATGCACTCGTCGCAGATGTACACACCGGGTCCCGCGATGAGCTTCTTCACCTGCTTCTGGCTCTTTCCGCAGAACGAGCACTTGAGCAGATCGCCGCCATCACCGATGCGTGCCACGAGGTGCTTCCCCTTCGCCTGGGAGCGCCTGGTTCAGCGACTCCTGGTGCCTCATATTCGACGGTACCTTGCCGGGCCCCCCGTCCGGGCCCCCCTTGGCACGGTTCACATGGTCGCGATTCGGCCACGCGAGCCGCGCGAGCCGTGCCGGGGGAAGGTCGGGCGTCAGTGCGCCGCGGCGGACGTGCTCTTGCGGGTCGAGACGATCTGGTCGATCAGGCCGTACGCGAGGGCGTCCTCGGCCGTCAGGATCTTGTCGCGCTCGATGTCGTCGCGGATCTTCTCGATCGGCGTCGAGGAGTGCTTGGCCAGCATGGACTCCAGCTGGTCGCGCATGCGCAGGATCTCCTTGGCCGCGATCTCCAGGTCGGAGAGCTGCTCACGGCCGGTGCCGCCGGAGGGCTGGTGGATCAGCACACGGGCGTTCGGCAGGGCCATCCGCTTGCCGGGGGTGCCGGCGGCGAGCAGCACGGCCGCGGCGGAGGCCGCCTGGCCCATGCAGACCGTCTGGATGTCCGGCTTCACGAACTGCATCGTGTCGTAGATGGCCGTGAGCGCCGTGAAGGAGCCGCCGGGGCTGTTGATGTAGATGGAGATGTCGCGGTCCGGGTCCATCGACTCCAGGCACAGCAGCTGCGCCATGACGTCGTTGGCGGAGGCGTCGTCGATCTGCACGCCGAGGAAGATCACGCGCTCCTCGAAGAGCTTCGCGTACGGGTCGTACTCGCGCACGCCCTGCGAGGTGCGCTCGACGAACCGCGGGACGACGTAGCGGTTGTCCATCGGCGCGCCGGTGTAGAGGCCGCTCGGGGAGAGGTTGTTCTGCATCTGGGTGTTCACCGTCCTGGTGGCGTTCGGCGGGGGGCTGGGGCTCGTCGGCTGGCCGGTGACGCTCAGGCGCCCGTGCCGCCGCCGCCCGGAACACCCGCGGCGTGCGTGATGATGTCGTCGATGAGGCCGTACTCCTTGGCCTCCTCCGCGGTGAACCAGCGGTCACGGTCGCCGTCGCGGATGATCGCCTCGACGGTCTGGCCGGAGTGGTGCGCGGTGATCTCGGCCATACGCTTCTTCGTGCGAAGGAGGTACTCGGCCTGGATCTTGATGTCGGAGGCGGTGCCGCCGATGCCGGCGGAGCCCTGGTGCATCAGGATGTCGGTGTTCGGCAGCGCGAAGCGCTTGCCGGGGGTGCCGCCGGTGAGCAGGAACTGGCCCATCGAGGCCGCCATGCCCATACCGATGGTCACGACGTCGTTGGGGATGTACTGCATGGTGTCGTAGACGGCCATGCCGGCCGTCACCGAGCCACCGGGGCTGTTGATGTAGAGGAAGATGTCCTTCTCCGGGTCGGCGGCCAGGAGGAGCATCTGGGCGGTGATCTTGTTGGCGATGTCGTCGTCGACCTGCTGGCCGAGGAAGATGATGCGCTCGCCGAGCAGCCGGTTGTAGACATGGTCGCCGAGGCCGCCACCGATGGACGGCTCACCCGCGGCGTAAGGCTTCAGATTCGTCACGTATCCACCTGCTCGTCTCCGACGGCCCCGGGCCGTCTCAGCGTCTCGTTCTGAGGGCAGTGCCCCCGTATCCATGGACCCTAACGCGCAGGTAGGACAACGCCATCCCGCTTCCCGAACTGTTCGCTGGGAGCGCAAGGTAGTTGGCGGCGCATAAAGGGCCCGCGTACGTCCACGGGCCCGGCCGCACAGCAGTGCGTCCGGGCCCGTGGCGCGGAACGGAGCGCGCGAGGCGGGGCCCCGGCGTCGGCCTGGTGGGGCCTACTTCTCCTCGGCGACCTCGGCCTCGCCGGTGACGGCCTCGACCGTCTCGGCGGCGGCCTCGACCTCGTCCTCGTCGTCGGAGAGGTCCACGACCTCACCGTTGGTGTCGACGACCTTGGCGGCCTCGACGACGACCGCGAGGGCCTTGCCGCGGGCGACCTCGCCGACCAGCATCGGCACCTGGCCGCCCTGGACGACGGCCTGGGCGAACTGGTCGGGGGACATGCCGGAGGAGGCGGCACGGCGGAAGAGGTGCTCGGTGAGCTCCTCCTGCTCGACGTTCAGCTCCTCCTTGGAGACCAGCTCGTCGAGGAGGAACTGGGTCTTGATGCCCTTGACCGCCTGCTCCTTGGTCTCGGTCTCGAACTCCTCGACCGTCTTGCCCTGGAGCTCCAGGTACTTCTCCAGGCTCAGGCCCATCTGGCCGAGCTGGTGGTGCTCCAGGTTGTGCTTGCGGGTGTTGACCTCGTCCTCGAGGAGCTTCTCGGGGACGGGGATCTCCGCCAGCTCCAGGAACTTCTCCAGGACACGCTCCTGGGCCTGGGTGGCCTGGTCGAACTGCTTCATGTTCTCGAGGCGCTTGCGGCTGTCGGCCTTGAGCTCGTCGAGGGTGTCGAACTCCGACGCCATCTGCGCGAACTCGTCGTCCAGCTCGGGGAGCTCGCGGGCGGCGACGGCGGTGACCTTGACGGTGACCTCGGCCTCCTTGCCCGCGGCCGAGCCGCCCTTCAGCTCGGAGGTGAAGGTGGCCTCGCCACCGGCCTCCAGGCCGGTGACGGCGGCGTCGATGCCGTCGAGCAGCTCGCCGGAGCCGATGGTGTACGAGACACCGTCGGCGATGCCGTCGGGCAGCACCTCGCCGTCGACCTTGGCGGTCAGGTCGACGGTGACGACGTCACCCTCGACGGCGGCGCGCTCGACCGGGTTCGTCGACGCGAAGCGCTCGCGGAGCTGCTCCACGGACTTCTCGACGTCCTCGTCGGTGACCTCGATGGCGTCGACCTCGACCTCGATGCCGGAGTAGTCCGGGATCTCGATGGTCGGGCGGACGTCGACCTCGGCGGTGAAGGACAGCAGCTCGCCGTCCTTCAGCTCCGTGATGTCGACCTCGGGCTGGCCCAGCGGGTTGACCTCGGCCTCGTTCACGGCCTCGGTGTAGAACTTCGGAAGCGCGTCGTTGACGGCCTCCTCCAGCACGGCGCCACGGCCGAAGCGCTGGTCGATGACGCGCGCGGGGATCTTGCCCTTGCGGAAGCCCTTGACCGTGACCTGCTGGTTGATCTTCTTGTACGCCGCGTCGAGGCTGTCCTTGAGCTCCTCGAAGGGCACCTCGACAGTGAGCCGAACCCGGGTCGGGTTCAGGGTCTCCACGGCGCTCTTCACGGTTCGGTCTCCTTGGTGGCTGATTCCTGGATTCCGGACGGGCCGCGCGGGGCGGTTCCGGCCGATGGGCCCGGTCAGAAAGACACACGGGCACGCAGCTTGCATAGTAACCGCACGTGGGATGAGGCCCACAACGTGATCAAGAACCCGGGAGGTCGGAGCCTCGGGCGGGCAGGGAGGATCAGGTTGGTCGGGGTGGCGGGATTTGAACCCACGGCCTTCCGCTCCCAAAGCGGACGCGCTACCAAGCTGCGCCACACCCCGTCGGTGCGACACGTAGGGTACATGCACGGGGACGCTGCGACGCCCCCTGTTTTCCGGAGCGTGCACGGAACGCTCCGGACCGGCTACGATGCTGTCCGTGCCGCGGCCTTCCGGCCTGTGGCGCGTCCTGTGCGGGCGTAGCTCAATGGTAGAGCCCTAGTCTTCCAAACTAGCTACGCGGGTTCGATTCCCGTCGCCCGCTCTGTGTACGGCTCCGGGCCCGGTTCCTCGACGAGGAACC
>NZ_JBHTST010000088.1:0-34227 GCF_042794995.1 Streptomyces sp. NPDC056503 | reverse complement strand
CGTACGACACGGGAAACGGCCCCTCGCCGCCTGATCGCCGGTCAGGCCGTCGGTCAGGCCGTCGGTCAGGCCGTCGCTCAGGCCGTCGGGTCGCCGTACCCGCCGTGGGGCTCCTGCCCGTCGTGGCCGCCCTCCAGGAGGGCGCAGACGAAGCGCTCCTCCGTCGCGCGCAGGCGGGCGAGCAGCGCGGGGTCGAGCGTGACCTGACTGGTGACGGAGACCGTCACGGTGCGGCGGCCGTCGGGGGTGGCGGCGGCGAACTGGGTGTAGCCGGGGGTGTTCCCCGTATGACCGAGGACGGTGCCGCAGCGGGTGGTGTAGCGGAAGAGACCGAGCCCGGCGGCGTTCACGCCGGGGCCGGCGGGCTGGGAGTCGCCGGGGACGAACCGCCGCTGGGCGTGCCGGGTCCGTGGCGACAGCAGCGTCGGCCCGGCGTAGCCGCCGATGAAGGTGCTCAGGTCGGCCGGGGTGGAGACGATCCCGCCCGAGGCCCACGCGCCGGAGGCGCTGATCGCCTCGCTGACGTCCTCGGGCTCTTCGCCGGGGGCCGTGGCGTAACCGTGGAGGAAGGGACGGGGCAGCCGGAACCCGGAGGGGAGGCTGGTGTCGCGGAGGTCGAGCGGGCGGTACACCAGCTCCCGCAGGAGGTCCTCGTACCGCCGGCCGGTGGCCTGTTCGGCCATCAGGGCGACGGCGATGTTGTCCGAGTTGGAGTAGGCGTAGCGGCTGCCGGGCGGGAACGCGAGGTCCTCGCCGTAGGCGAACTCCAGCAGACGCCGGGAGACGAAGCGGTGGCGCGGATCGGCGCGGACGATCGCCTGGAACCGCTCGCTCTGGCTGTAGTCGGGCAGGCCGCTGGTGTGCTGGAGGAGCTGGCGCAGGGTCACGGCGTGCCACTCCTCCGGAAGCTGCGGCAGGCGCTCCCCCAGGGTGTCGTCCAGGTCCAGCGCGCCACGGTCCACCAGGCCGAGGGCGACGGCCCCGCTGAACGCCTTGGCGACGCTCGCGATCCGCATGTGGTCGTGCGCGCGGGGCGGGCGGCCGTCGGCGGTGCCGGTACGGGCACGGGTTCCGGTGTCGGTTCCGGTACCGAGGTCGGCGGTTCCTGCGTGGTAGACGCGGCGCACGCCGTCGCGGGTGAGCACGGCGATCGCGCCGGGCGGCCCGCCGGGGGCGGCGACGAGTTCGGCGAGGGCCCGCCGCAGCTCCCGCTCCGAGCCACCGCCGCCGTGCGTCCCGGGAGAGGGCCGCTCGCCGGCCGTGGCGTTCGGCAGGGTCGGCCCGGTCAGCGCGGCGGCGAGGAGCAGGGCGGCGACGGCGGCGCGGCGGGGACGGTACGGGCGGCGGGCCGGGGCGGATCGGGGCATGCGGGACCTCCTGGACGGGCCGGCGAACAGGTGCGCCGACTCGTCCAGCTTCGGCGTACGGCCCCGGGGGCGTCGGCCGGAGCGCGCGATCCTGCGCCACCCGGCCGTGTGGAACCCCCCGGCAGAAGGTTCCGGCACCTGCCCGGCTCGCCCGATCGGGGGATGACGGGCGGCACGGTTCGGGCACCCGCGCGCAGGCGCCCCTCGTCCGCCCGGATCACGGGAAGTACAGGGCGGCCTTCTCCAGCACGTGCCCCGTGAACAAGCCGCCCCACTGGACCTGCCCCCGGTACATCGACGTCCGTACGGCGCCGGGGGCGGTCTCGACGGTGAGGGGGCGGCCGATCAGCGTGGTGCCGAGGATCCGGGCGTCATGCGAGGCCCACCGGGCCGCCTCGGGATGGACGCGCTCGCTCACCAGGGCGGGGAGCACCATCGCCGCGTTACGGGCGCCGGGTATGCCGCGCCGCAGGTCCTTGGCGTACCGCATGGCCCAGACGGTGAACTCCCCCAGGTTCTCCTCGTCGATCTCGTGCACGGCGGCCGCGAAGACGAACAGCTCCACCTTCGTCCCGAACCAGCGCGCCTTGCGGTCGGCGCGGCAGGCGGCCACCACCCGGTGGTCGTTCCACGGCGGCGTGGTCACCGTGCAACCGTCGGCCGTCAGTCGTCGCTGGAGCGCCGCGAGGTAGGCGGCCGCCGGGCCGGTGGTCGGTTCTGACACATGCGGATTCATGCGGGAATCCTCCAACACCCTTGATGCGCAAGGGAAGAGGAGTCGGCCGCATGATGATATGACGGAACGTCAGGTGAGATGCGGCACGGGACCGCACAGCTGGTTCCCCGGTTCGGACGGGTCGTCGCTGATCCAGAACTGGATCCACAGTTCGGTGAACTCGGCCCGGTCGAGGTAGCCGTCCCCGTCCTGGTCGAGGTGGTCGAAGACGTCGGCGACGTCGACGCTCTCGCCGTGCCAGGTGTCGACGAGCCGCCGGTGTTCGGCGGGCGAGATGCGGCCGTCGCCGTTCTCGTCGACGGCGTCGAAGACGGTCTCGGCGGTCGCCGCCACGGCCTCGCGCATGGCGGGCAGCAGGTCCACCATGGCGAGGATCTCGTCGAGGTCGACCCTGCCGTCGCCGTCCGCGTCCACATGGGTCGCGAGGTGGTCCCACCACCCCAGCATCACCGCGTCCACACGGGCGGCCAGTTCGGAGCCCGGGCTCACACGGGGCAGTTCTCTCCACCGTGCCGCGAGGGCCCGGAAGTCGTGCTGGTCGAGATAGCCGTTGTCGTCGGCGTCGAACGCGCGGAACATGCTGACGAGCTTGGAGCGCTGGAAGTCACTTGCCACGGTCGGTCGGCCTTCCTGTCGGATCTTCCGCGATCCTGCCCACCCGCCGGGCCCGCCCGAACGGCGCCCGGTGGCGCGGGAGGGCGCACCCGCCCCGCCGACCGCGCGCCCGCAAGCCCGTTCGGCCGCCAGGGAGGACGGTCATGCCTCCCCGGCCGCGTGTTCGCCGGAGAAGGCCGGAGAAGGAGTGCCGGCAAGAACGCCGTCACCGGCCGCGAACGGGCGGTGTCACGTCGGGCGACGTGCGGCGGGGTCGCGCTGGAACCGATGCGCCAGGCCGCCGGCACGGGGGCGCGTCCGCCCTGACGGGTCGACACCGGCCACAACCAGCCGGTGCGTCGGGTCGACCGCGACCGACGTCACGGGACCGCTCCCCGGGCCATGGTGTCGCCGTGCGGGCCCTCGAAGCCGACATCACCGCGCCCGACCGGGCCACCCGGACCTCGCGCACCGGCCGCCCGCGCCTGGCGACCGCACTCCTGGACCACCACCACGGCCCGGCAAGCGAGTTGGCCGCCCTGTACCACCGGCGCCGGAAGGCCGAGACCGCCTACTACGGACACCGCCGCCCCCCCTCAGTCCCCGAAATCCGGGGCCCTGACAACGGGGCCCGGATTCTTCCCCGCCACGCGAAACGGAGCCGGTCCGAGTTCGCCTACAGCGCGGATACGTCTACCAAGGCAGCGTCACTGTCGCCGCCCTCCTCATCTGGCTCCGCTCGTGAGAAGAGGGAGAGCCTACGCCGGCTCGCTCAGCCGGTCGAGGCGCTCGCGCCGGGCCGGAGCGAGGTGGAGGTCTGCCGCGGCGAGGTTTTCCTCCAGGTGGTCGATCCGGGCGGTGCCCGGGATCGGGAGGATGACCGGCGAGTGGCCGAGGAGCCAGGCGAGCGCGACCTGCGTGGGCGTGGCGCCGATCTCGGCCGCCACGGCGGCGATCTCGGCCTGCGCGCCCGAAGCCCCTGCCGCGACGGGCCGCCACGGCAAGAACGCGATGCCCGCCGCCTCGCAGGCCGTGAGTACGGGCTCGTGCTCACGGTCGAGCAGGTTGTAGCGGTTCTGCACGCTCGCCACGTTGATGATCTCGCGTGCCTGGTCCAGCTCGGTGACGGTGACCTCAGACAGTCCGATCCGGCCGATTTTGCCTTCGGTCTGAAGGTCCCGCAGCGTACCGAGCTGATCGGCAAGAGGTGTCCCGGGATCGATGCGGTGCAGTTGGAGCAGCTCAACGCGCTCAACGCGAAGCCGACGGAGGGCCTGTTCGACCTGGGCGCGCAGGACGTCCGGCCGGCCGTCCAGTCCCCACTCGCCTGAGGAGGCCGATCGCGCGACCCCGACCTTGGTGGTGATGAGAAGCTCGTCCGGGTAGGGGTGCAGGGCCTCAGCAAGGAGTTCCTCGTTGGCGCCCCCGCCGTACAGGTGGGCGGTGTCGATCAGCGTGACACCCAGCTCGACGGCCCGCCTGGCAACCGCAAGGGATGCCTGGCGGTCGACGGCGGGCCCGGTCGGCAGGTGCATGGCTCCGAACCCGAGCCGCAGTACACCCAGATCCCCGCCTATACGAAAAGTCGTCGATGCCATCTACTGTCTCATTCCCCTCGCTCAAGGGGCCACGCTAACAGCGCAGTTGACCATGGTGTCGGTCCATCAGAGAGGTCGAGCGCTCGCCGTGATCAGAACAATGGCCACTGATCGAAGAGAAACGGCCTAGTCGGAGGAACGCGCGATGAGCCTTGCCGGACCGACGGCACACCGCTGCGGTTCTCCCGCACGACACCCGGCCGGACCCACGACCTGACCGCGGCCCGTGTCCACGCCATCGTCCAGGCCTGCCTCACCCGGCAGATCCTCGTCCTCGCGGACCGGGCCTACCAGGGCGCCGGCGTCACCTTCCGCACCCGTACTACCGCCACCGCGAACAGCCCCGCATGACCAGGAGTTCAATCGTGACCACGCCCGGCCGAGAGCCCTCGGCGAACGCGTCTTCGCCCTGCTGAAGTCCTGGCGGCTGCTACAACGAGCCAGATGCTCCACCCGCCGCATCAGCACCATCCAGGCTGTCCACACGCTGCCGACCTGCGACTATGCAGGATGAAAGAGGCTCAGTAAGCATGTGGCGAACGTTTTCGTGAAGCTCGGCATGCCTCCCGACGAGGACAATCGGCGCGTCAAGGCCATTCTGGCCTGGTTCGAACACAACTGAGGATCGGCACGACCGCGCAGGACCTTGCCCGGCAGATCGACGCGACGCGCCCCGCCGGAGTCGCCGAGGAACACGTCCGCGTCGACAAGCGCACCGGCCCGCACATGGACCGCGAGGGCCTGCCCGCGCCGCTCGGCTTCGCCCGGCCCGGCCTGTCGGGCGGCCGGGGAGCGTCCGGCGGTGGGAGAGTGGGCGCATGTGCGGCCGATACGCTTCCACCCGTAGCCCCCAGGAGCTGACCCGGCTCTTCCAGGTGACCGACTGGCAGCCGGAGGAGGCGCTCGAACCCAGTTGGAACGTCGCGCCGACCAACGAGGTGTACGCCGTCCTGGAGCGGGCCCGCCGGGACGGCGGCGGGGAGGAGGTGCGCCGGGAGCTGCGCACCCTCCGCTGGGGGCTGGTGCCGTCCTGGGCGAAGGATCCGAAGTCGGGCGCCCGCATGATCAACGCGCGGGTCGAGACCGTGCACGAGAAGCCCGCCTACCGCCGCGCCTTCGCCAAGCGCCGCTGTCTCCTGCCGGCGGACGGCTTCTACGAATGGGACCCGGTGCGGGACGAGGAGACGGGCCGGACCCGCAAGCAGCCCTACTTCATCCGCCCCGCCGACGGCGAGCCGATGGCCATGGCCGGCCTCTACGAGTACTGGCGCGACCCCGACGTCACCGGCGACGACGATCCGGCCGCCTGGCTGGCCACCTGCACGATCATCACCACCGAGGCCACCGACGCGGCCGGGCGCGTCCACCCCCGCATGCCCCTCGCCCTCTCCCCCGACCACTACGACGCCTGGCTCGACCCGCACCACCACGACACCGACGAGCTGCGCGCCCTTCTCGCCCAGCCCGCCGGCGGGCGTCTCGACGCCCGCCCCGTCTCCCTCGCCGTGAACAACGTCCGCAACAACGGCCCCGAGCTGCTGGACGCCCCGAGCTGAACGCGGCCGCGGCCCGGGTGGGGCGGAGCGGTCTCCGCCCCACCTGGACGAAGAGGCCTCAGCCGACGAACTCCTCGTCGCCGTACCGCACCCGGACCGTGTTCCAGTCGACGCCCAGATCCTTCGTGAACTTCCGGGCCAGGGCCAGGTCGTCGAGCGGGGCGACGAGGATCAGCCGCCCGTCGAGGGTGGTCGAGCCGCCGCCGAGGCGCTCCCGGGCCTCGGCATCGGCGAGGAGCGCGTCGTGCAGGCGGGTCGGGGCGACACCGTCGGCCTCGATCCGCACCGCGTCCGCCTCCGGGGACGCCCTCGGCAGACAGCGGAAGGTGAGCACCGATTCCTGGTGGTACTGCTTGGCGACGACGCCGGCGATGTGGCGGAGCCCGTCGCGGCCGACCCTGTCGACGTCGAACTCGCGTGAGCGCTCGTACGTGGCCCGCTGGAGCTCCGACGACCAGAAGACCCCTTCCAGGAGCGTGGAGGCGCCGGGCCTCGCCCCGTGGGCGCGGATGATCCGCCGCACCTCGTGGCCGAAGCGGGTGAGCCGGGTGTCGAGGCGGGGGTCGGCCGGATCCGTGACGATCTCCGTGTTGTCCGTCGCGAAGATCTCCGCCTCGGCCGGGCACGCGCCGCCCGCGGGCCGCGCCTCCGTCGCGTTCCCCACGCCCGAGAGGCCCAGCGTGAGGGCGCCGACCACGACCGCGACACACGTCCGCCTGTGCATGATGATGTCGTTCACGCCGCGCCCAACGAGCCGGGGCCGCATGGGTGGCACGGTGTTCCGCCGGACCGGTGAACGACACCCCGGTCCGGTCTACCCCCTCTCCGTGCCGTGGGCCCGGCCGCCGCCGAAGCGCCGGGCGGACTTGTCCTCCTGCGCCAGTCGGCGCAGGGCGAGCAGGGCGGGTTCGAGGAGGACCGAGACGAGTACGGCCCTCTCCGCCCGGGCCAGGAGGTCGCGCTCGCCGTCCAGCTGCCGGAGGTCCAACTCGGCGGTTTCGTCCGCGAGTCGGGCGTAGGGCAGCAGGCTGCGCCAGTCGATGTCCGCGCCCAGGTGTCCGAGGGCGGCGAGGACCTCGGCGAGGGTGCGGGTGGCCGGGTTGCCCGGGGACACGTCCCATCCCATCGCGCCGATCAGGTCGCGTGCTTCGGCGAGACCCTCCGATGCCGCGTCCGCGTCCGTTTTCGAGTCCGGGTCCGGGTCCGTCTTCGAGTCCGGGTCCGCCGCCGGCGCTGACGCCGCCGACGCCGGCTCGGCCCGCGCCTCCTTCGCCGGACGCACGCCCAGCACGATGCCGAGGACCTGGTGCGGGTCCTCCTGTTCGGCGGTGATCGCGTCGAGGATCTCCTTCGTCGCGCCGGCCGAGAGCCCGCGCGTGCCGATCAGCGTGCGGATGAGCCGGAGCCGGCGGACGTGGTCCTCGCCGTAGTCGGCCTGGTTGGAGGCGGTCGCCCGGCCCGGCGGCAGCATCCCTTCGCGCAAGTAGTACTTGATCAGGGGCACTTGGACGCCGGTACGGCGACTCAGCTCGGAGACCTTCATCGGTTCGTTCCCTCGGCAATGGATAGCGGATAGCGCTATTATCTATTCTGTCGCTGCAGCGGCGCCCTGCCCGTCGTGGCCACGCTCACGCCTGCCATGACCCACGCGCGCAACCCCACTCCCTCCGAGCACCCGGACACCCGAGCACCATCCACCGGAAGGAATCCCCTCCCATGTTCGGCACCCTCATGCTCCTCGCCGCACCCACCCTGCTGTTCCGGCTGCTCGGCGCGCTGGGCGTCGGGCGGTTCGCGACCTGGCGGGTCTCCGTGCTGCACGGCCTCGCGGTCATGCTGGTCTTCACGGCGAGCGCGCACTTCGTCCCGTCCGCCCTCGGCCCGATGCCCGGCCACCAGGACCTGGTCGCGATGGTCCCGTCGTTCGTACCGTTCCCCCGCTTCGCGGTCTACGCGACGGGCGTCCTGGAACTCGCCGGCGCCGCCGGGCTGGTCCGGGAGGCGACCCGCCCGGCCGCCGGCCTCGGCCTCGCCGTGCTGTTCGTCCTGATGCTCCCGGCCAACATCCACGCGGCCGTCTCCCACGTCGACTTCGCCGGCGAGCCGGCGACGCCGCTGTGGTTCAGGATCCCGGAGCAGCTGCTCTTCATCGGCATAGCGCTGTGGGCCCGCGCCCCCCACGGCGCGGCCCGTCGCGCCCGCGTCACGGCAACGAGCGGGTGAGCCACACCACCTCGCCGGCGCCCTCCTCCACGGAGACGCGGTCCCGCTCGAACCCGAGCTTCTCCAGGACGCGCAGGGACGGCGTGTTCCACGCGCCGACGGTCGACCAGAGCCGCTTCCGTCCCGTGGCGACCGCGGCGTCGAGCACCGCGCGGGCCGCCTCGGTGGCGTAGCCCTTCCCGTGCGCGTGCCGGAACAGCTCGTACGCGAGCTCCGGCTCGTCCACGGAGGCACGGCCGACGATCAACCCGCAGTACCCGATGAAGTCCCCCTCCTCACGGCGCTGGATCGGCAGCAGGGCGAACCCGGTGGTCTCCGTCCCGGCGAGCAGGCTCACGATGCCGGCCCGGGCGCGCTCGACGGTGAAGGTCTCCTTGCCGCGCTCGTCGAGGAGGGCACGGAACTCGTCGGCGTCCGACTCGGCCCACGGCCGGAGGAACAGCCGCTCGGTCTCCAGGTGGAACGCCATCGTCTCGTAGGTAGCCATGGGCCTCACTCTGCCCCACGGCTCCCGGGCACCACGACGGCAGGGGCACGGTCCGGACTCCTCGTGCCCCTTCTCGGCGGGAAGGCCGCGCCCGTGGACCTCACCGGACGCGCGGTGGTCGTCACCGGGGCGGGACGCGGGTCCGGTCGCGCGCCGGCGTGGCGGGCGGGACGGCCGGGCGCGCGGGTGTGCGCGTCCGCCCGCTCCCCGGACACGGCCCGGAAGGTCGCGCCGTCGCCTCGGGGGCCATCGGCACCCTGCTGACGACCCGCCACTTCCCGCCGCCGCCGCGCGCCTCCGCGGGTGCGGACGTGGTCGACCCTGTCTCCTCGGCGATCTCCGGTCAGGCGGTCCGGAGGAGTGCGAGCTGGTGGTCGACGGCCGCGGTGACCCGTGGTGCGTCGTCCGTGGCCAGGAGGTCCAGCAGGGCGCCCCGCAGGACGGCCAGCGCCAGGGTGCGGCGGGCGGCCCCCTGCTCGCCGTCGCGTTCGGACGGGGGCTGGCAGGCGGCCAGGGCCGTCAGCCAGTCGTCGACCGTCGCGCGGGCGAAGCCGGCCCAGGCGCCGTCCGGCTCGACGAGGGAGCGGGCGTACGCCTCGGCCCAGAGCCGCAGCAGGGGCCGGTGTTCCGGCGCCGCCAGCCACGCCCAGACCCGCTCCACGGCCGGCCCCAGGCCGACGGGGGCGTCCGGGCGCCTGGCCCGGTCGAGGAGCGTCACCTCGTCGGCGCGGGCGCGCGCCAGGAGCGCCCGGACCAGGCCGTCCTTGCTGCCGAAGAGGAAGAGCAGGACGCGCGGACTGGAGCCGATGGCCTCGGCGAGCGGCCGCAGCGACAGATCGCTCAGGCCGTGGGCGAGGGCGTACGCGTACGCCGCCTCCAGCAGCTCGGTCTGGCGGGCGGACGGGGTTGGCGTTTCCTGGGGCACGGGGCTAGCCTAACGTAACTGAAACGAGTGTTTCAGTACGAGATCGATCACGTAGGCCGGGAGAGCGGTTCATGACGCAGCAGAACGAGGAACGAGTCGTCGTACGCCGTGCCGACCACCCCGGTGACCTGGGGTGGGTCGTGATGGCCCACGGCGAGGGCTACCACCGGCAGTTCGGCTGGGACACCGACTTCGAGGCCCTGGTCGCCCGGATCGTCGCCGACTACGGAACGCGACACACGCCGGCCCGCGAGGCCGCCTGGATCGCCGAGCTCGACGGCCGGCGCGTGGGCTGCGTCTTCCTGGTCGCCGGCGAACACCCGGGCCTGGCCAGGCTGCGTCTGCTCCTCGTGACCCCGGAGGGTCGGGGCCTGCGCCTCGGGACCCGTCTGGTCGCGGAATGCCTCTCCTTCGCCCGCGAGGCGGGTTACGAGCAGGTGACCCTGTGGACCAACGACGTCCTGGTCGCGGCCCGCCGGATCTACCAGGGCTTCGGCTTCACCCTCGCCGACGAGGAACCCCACCACAGCTTCGGCCGGGACCTCGTCGGCCAGAACTGGACGCTCGACCTGACCCGAGCGGTGAACTCGCCGACCGAGTAGTCGCGTTCGGGCTTCACGTACAGTTCGGGGGCGAGGGCGCGGCATGGCTCCCTCGCCTGACGGCCGGGGGGGCTTGCGGGTGGACACCGAGCGGTGGTGGGTCGAAGGGTGGGCCGTGTCCCGGCGGGCGCCGGAGCCGGTGGACGTGCCCTGGGGGCTGCGGATCGACGTCGGGCAGGCGACCCAGACGGTCCGGCACGTCCTGCTCGGCGGCGACGGTGCCGGTGGCGCCGACCGGGTCGCCGTGCGCGCCCGTGCGCTGATCGGCACCGTCACCGAACCCACCACCTGCGTCAAGGCGTTCCTGCCGGCGGAGGTCATGGAGCGCTGGTTCCCGTCCGCGTGGGAGCCCACCGATCCCTGTTTCCTGATGGCCGTCGACCTGCGTCCGTCCCGTGCGCGGCTCGCGGACGGGTACGCCCTCACCGTCGAGAGCGACGGCGGGGTCACCTCCGTGCGCGTCCTGACCTCCGGCGGGGAACTCGCCGCGTGCGGCCGGACCGGGACGCCCCGCGGTGGCGGCGCGTGCGTCTTCGACCAGATCGTCACCGAACCGGCCCATCAGCGGCGCGGCCTCGGCACGGTGGTGATGGGCGCGCTCACCGAAGCGGCCGTCGCGAGCGGGGTGTCCACCGGCGTTCTGGGCGCGACCGTCGAGGGACGGGCGCTCTACGAAGCGCTCGGATGGAAGGTCCTCTCCCCGCTGAACGGGTTCGTCTACCGGCCCCGCCCTCCCGTCGGGCCGTGACCACGACCGGGGCAAAGGCGCCGCTCCAGGGCCTCGGGCAGCGGGTACGCGCGCTCCGCGGGGAGCAGGTGCCTGGCCTTGGCGGCCTGACCGGTCCGCATCATGGACTCGGCCCTGCGGACGTTCGGGGTGAGGTCGGTGAGTTCCACCGTCCACTCCTCGGCGTACGTCCGCGTCAGACCACGTCCGATGCCGACCTGGATGCTGTAGTGGTTGAGCGCCGCCCCGCGCGCCGAGCGCTCCGGGTCCCACTGCACGTGTACCGGCGCCCGGGCCACCGCCGCCGGGTCCTCGGTCGTCAGCACCGCCCGTGACAGCGCCTCCTCCCATCCCTCCCGGGTGATCCGCACGGCCAGCACCCGCTCCTGGCCGGTCTTCCGGGCCCAGTTGCTGCGGTGCATCAGCCACAGGAAAGACGGCTTGATCCATGTCATCCGCCGGAAGGAGAACGGCTCGACGAAACGCCCCGCCCGCAGCGCCGCGTCGGCGATGGCGGGCGGGTACGCCTGGTAGACGACGATCGTGCGGGCGTCGTAGTCGGCCCGTATCCCGTGCTGAGGCATCGCCATACGCCGCACCCTGACAGCCGTCGCGGGGCCGCGCGAGCGGATTTCCGCTCCACCGCCGGGGACCGGAACGCTCCCCCGGTCCCTGACTCCCACCCCCCCTGGCCGCTCCTCAGGCGGTGCGGCGCTCCGCCGCCGCCGTCGCGCCCGCGGCGTGTTCGCGGCGGGCGGCGCGGAGGAGGCCGGCCCAGTCGCGTACGGTGGGGCGGCGCTTCAGGAGGGCGCGGCGCTCCCGCTCCGTCATGCCGCCCCAGACGCCGTGCTCGATCCGGCGGTCCAGTGCGTACGCGAGGCATTCGGAGCGTACGGGACAGCCCACGCACAGCTCCTTGGCCTGGTTCTGGGCCGCGCCCTCGACGAACAGGTCCTCGGCGTCCGCCGCCCGACAGCGCCCCGACGCCATCCAACTACCTTCCACGCACTCCCCCTTGCCCCACAGGCTGCTCTGATCGCTCGGCCTTCATCGGTCGGCCCTCGTTGATCAGGCACGCTACGTAGGCATGTGCTGTGGGTCTACACCTCGCCCCGCCCTTCGCTCCATCGGGTGACGACCGCACACACTTCCGGCCACTCTCCGTGGCCTTCGTGGCCGGATGCGCGGCCGAGATCAGCACAGGAGGCGGAAGGGGGCGTACTCCTCGGTGAGGGTGGGGACGGCGGCTCTGCCGCTCGGCAGGACGGGGCGGCCGCAGGAGACGAAGAGGTCGTCGTAGCGGGTCCGGGAGCGTTCCCGGTACGCGGTCGTGGCGCGCGCCAGCATCTTGACGACCTCCTCGGCGAGCATCAACTGGTACTGGCACGACTCGGTGTTGAGGGTGTCGAGGTCCCCGGTGGCCACGTGGTTCTCCTGGCGGCAGCCTCCGCCGCACAGGTAGCGGGCCCAGCAGCCGCCGCAGACGGGGTGCCGGTCGACGCTGCCGTGCCATTCGGGGTGCTCGCGGGTGATGCCCCGCTCGCCGGTGCCGACGTCGAAGCTCTCGTCCCCGACCAGGCGGTGGCAGGGGCTGATGCTGCCGTCCGGGGAGTGGGTGTAGTAGGTGCGGCCCCCGGAGCAGAAGGCGAGGGCCGCCGCGCCCTCGGTGATCATCTGGACGGTCCGCTCGTACTCCAGGACGCCCTTGAAGCGGTTGCCGGCGTCGAAGAGGCTCGGGTAGTCGAGGAGGAACTCCTTGAACTGCTCGACGATGCCCGGCTGGAGGAAGTGGTTGATGTACCGGATCCCGCCCTGCGGTTCGGAGAGGGTGCGGTCGCCCAGGGTGAGCGCGATGGGGATCGTCGTGCCTGTCCGGACCGGGTAGACGCCCGGGTAGATCTGGAAGTGGTCGAAGAGGTCGAGCCGCCAGAGGTCCCGCACGCTGTCCTTGAGGCGGGGCTCGGCGGTCGCGATGGTCATCCGCGCGACGAGCGTCACGGCGTCGCCGCACTCCTCGCGGAGCCGCCGGAGGTTGCGCAGGATCCGGTCGTACGAGCCCTTGCCGTTCTTCGCGGGCCGGTTGGCGTCCTGCACCTGACGGCCGCCGTCGATCGAGACGGAGACGATGAAGCGGTGGTCACGGAAGAGTTCCGTGGTGCCGGGGGGCAGGAGCGTCAGGTTGGTGGAGACGCGGTACAGGAACCGCGTGCCGTCCCGCTCCGCGAGGCCCTCCGCCCGCTCGCAGATCCTCCGGATGACGGCGAGGTTGGCCAGCGGTTCGCCGCCGAAGAACTCGAAGCGGACGCGCTGTCCCGGGGCCGCGTGGGCCGCGACGAAGTCGAAGATCCAGGCGATCGAGTGCTCCCCCATCGCCTCGGTGATCCGGCCGTAGTCGCCGCCCTCCGCGAAGCAGTAGGCGCAGGCGAGGTTGCAGACGTTGGTCAGGTTGACGTTGACCGCGAAGTCGGCGCCGTCGGAGAGCGCGCTCCGGGCCAGCAGGGTCCTGTGGGTGTCGGCGCCGACCCCGGCCTCGGACCGGAGGCGGTCCCAGGCCCGCCGCTCGTGCGGCAGGAGGTGGTCCTCTCCGGCCTCCAGCCGCCGCGCCGTGGCGGCGGGGGCGAGCAGCAGCCGGTGGTCACCGGTGACGAGGACGGCGGCGGTGCCGCCGTCGCCCGGGCCCTCCCCGTCCTCGGCGGCGAGCGGGAGGACCCGGTAGTCCGTGCCGTGCCGCAGGGCCGTCGGCGGGGCGCCGCTCTCGGGCCCGGTCACGGCCGTGTTCCGGGCCGGAAGAGGGGCAGGGGCGAGATGTCGGCGTTGAGGGTGCCGGCCGCCGCCTCCACCGTGGGGAAGTGGGCCCGGTCGAAGACCTGGTGGAGGGTGGACTCGCAGTGCGGCGGCACGGCCACCCGCACTCCGGTCTCTCCGGGTGTGCTCTTGGCGGCGATGGAGCGGAAGCTCTCGTGCGGCGCCAGGTCGATGACCTCCCACCCCCGGTCCGCGGCGGTGTCGCCCTGGCGGCGGGCGTAGGCCCTGACCGGCTCGGCGGAGGTGTTGCGCAGCCGGAAGTGGAGTGCCCGTACGTCCCCGTGCCAGTCGAAGCCGGCGACGGAGAGCCCGGGCCCGGGCGGGAGGTCCCGGACCCGTTCGCGCGGCCGCGCGTCCGGCAGGAGGGTGAAGCCGGCGTCGTGGCCGCAGCCGGTGCAGCGGGCGTCGGCGTCCAGGCCGACGAGGTCGGCGTTCAGGCCGTAGCGCGTGACCTGGAGTCGCCCGCACCGGCCGCACTGGGTGTGCGTCGAGGCGCTGTCGTAGACGTTGCCGAGGTAGACGTGGCGAAGTCCCATGTCCAGAGCGGTGTTCCGCGCCCGCTCCAGGCGGTCGACGGGGGTCCGGACGGTGTCGGTCATCTTGTAGTCGGGGTGGAAGCGCACGAAGTGCGTCGGTACGTCGGGGCCGAGGCGCTCTCCGACGAAGGTGGCCATGTCGCGGGCGGTCTTCTCGTCGTCGCTGAGGTCGGTGACCATCAGGGTGGACACCTCGACGTGCTTCCCCGCCCGGAAGACCCGCTCCGTCCCCTCCAGGACGGGCTCCAGCCAGCCCTTCGTGATCCTGCGGTAGTACTTCGGGTCCATGGACTTGATCGACACCGAGAAGATGTCGATGACCGGGAGGAGCTCGTCGATCGCCTCCTCGGTGACGAAGAAGGCGGACTTGTAGAGGTTGACGATGCCGGCGGCCTTCGCGAGGGCGGCGGTCTCGACGACGAACTCGTGCCAGACGACCGGGTCGTTGTAGGTCCAGGAGATCACCTTGATCCCGTGCCGGAGCGCGATGTCGACCACCTGCTCCGGCGTGTACCGGTGGACGTCCTTGTCCTCGACGTAACGCGCCTGGGAGGTCTTCCAGTTGTGGCAGTAGTCGCAGTTGAGCATGCAGCCGACGTTGCCCATGGAGAGGATCCGGGCGCCGGGCGCGTAGTGGAACACGGCCTCGGTCTCGATGGTCTCCTCGGTGGCGTGCACCGACCGCCCGTAGTTGAGGGTCACCAGCCGGCCGTCGTGGTTCGCCCGCACCCGGCAGAAGCCGAGCCGGCCGGGCCGTATGCGGCAGTTCCGGGGGCTGAGGTGACAGCGGACGACGTCGTCTTCCAGGCGTTCTTCCAGGCGTGCGGGGTGGGCCTCGCTGTTCCAGTTCGTCTTCGTCACGTGCTGTCCTTCCGCGAAGGAGGGGTGAGGAGGTGACGGGGAGGTGCGTGAGGGAGGTGCGTGAGGGAGGAGGGCGTGGAGGTGCGGGCGCCCTGGCATGATCCGACCGCTGATCCACCGTTATGCCGGTTGAGGATTGTTGAACATTCCGAACCGCACCTGGCGACGAGCATGACCGAGCGTTCTCCACGGAGTCAAGGCCCCGGCGGCCTCGGACGCGGGACGCGGGTCCTCCGGATCGCCGGCGCTCAGACGTCGAGGTCGAAGCGGCCGGTGGCCAGGACGAGGCCGTTCACCTGGATGTCGACGGCGTGCTCCCCCGCGTGGTGGCGGCGGGTCCGCACCTCCCTGATCGGGTGCGACTTCTCCAGGAAGCGGCGCTCGCCCGGGCCGAGTTCGAGCGTCGTGAGCTTGAAGACCCTGGGGATGCCGCGGCCGTTCCCTCCCACGTGGCGCACCGCGTAGTCGACGACGACGGTGTGCGGACGGTCGTCGGTGTTCTCGATGTCGAAGCCGATGACGAGGGTGTCCCCGATCGTCACCCGCCCGGGGCCGATCACCGGCCGTGCCACCCGGACGTGCTCGCCGCCCGTGGCTCCGAGGACGGCGAGGGCCCGCTGGTCGCCCTTCTTCACCAGGGTCCGCAGTCCGTGCCGGACGATCCAGCCGGTCTCGTCCGTGGGGCTCTCCTCGCGCCACCGCAGGGCGGTCGCCAGGGCGAGCTCGGGGGAGTCCTTCGAGATGTCGTTGAGGTTGTTCGCGACGGACCTGCGGACGTACTCCGAGGGGTCGCAGCGCAGCGGTTCGAGGACGTCGAGGACGGGGCGGGGGTCCTCGACGAACCGGGTCAGCGTCCGGGCCCAGGGCAGCCGCGGGCGGATCCCCTCCGTGGCGAGGCGCCGCACGTTGTGGCTCGGGCTCAGGGCCCACCGCGCGACGCGTTCCATCGTGAGCGCGTAGTGCCGCTCGACGTAGGGCCGGACCGCGTACTCGCCCGTGTGGCGCCTGGTGATCTCCTCGATGGCGTCCAGGGACGCCTCGGGGTGGTCGAGTCCGTACTCCTCCACGAAGCGGGCGACCGGCATGAGGTACCAGCTGGTGGTGAACAGGCCCTCGCCCTCGGCGAGTTCGTCACCGAGGACGGACAGCAGGACGGGCAGCGCGTCCGGGTACGCCGCGGGCAGCCGGGTGCGCAGCCCCTCGGCCAGCACGAGGACGCGGTCCTTCAGCTCCTTGCCGGGGATGCGGGCCTCGACCTCGGCCGCGTAACCGTCCACGTCGAACGCCGGACGGACGAGGCGGATCCGGTCGCCCAGCAGGCGCGCCGCCTCGCCGTCGAAGTACCGCTTCAGACCGTGTTCGCTCGCCATGGCTCCGGTGCCGCCCTCTTCGCCTCGTGGTGGTGCACGCAGCCTACGTACACTCCGAGGCGGCCGGGGCCGGCACCCCGGGGCCACCGCGCCCGCGTCGTCGGCCGTCCTCGGCGGACGGTCGGACCACCCCTCCGGCAACCTCCTTCGCATGGCGCGCGAGCCCGCCCCCGAACCCGTGCCCGGTCGGTGCCGATGGTCCTCAGTCCGTCGTGAGGGCCTCGCGCTCACGACCCCGGTGGTCGTTCCGGATGGGGGGCGTGGCCGTCGTCGCCCGGTACACGCTCGGCCGGCGTCCCGTGTGGCGGGTGAAGATGGCCGTGAAGGTTCCCGGGTCGCGGTAGCCGACGTCGCTCGCGATCGCGGCGATGGTGCGGTCGGTCGTCTCCAGGAGGTGCCTGGCCCTGCGCACCCGGGCGGTGTGGAGGTACGCGAGGGGCGTCTGGCCCGCCTCCGCGCCGAAGCGGCGGAGCATGGTGCGGGTGCTGACGCCGAACTCCCGGGAGAGGGCCGACAGGTCGTAGCGGGTGGCCAGGTTCTGGTCGAGCCACCGCTTGACGGTCGAGGAGAAGTCGCGTCCCGCCGTCGGGAGGAGGTCGGCGTCGACGTACGGCGCCTGGGTGGAGCGGGTGTCGTCCAGGAGGGCGACGCGCGCCGTGGCCCGGGCGGTGCCGGGGCCGTCGTGGTCGCGGACGAAGCGCAGCGCGAAGTCGTACATCGCGCTGAACGCCGCCGTCGTCGTCACACCGCGGTCGGTGACCACCAGGCTCTCCGCACGTACCCGGACGTCCGGGTAGCGGCGCGCGAAGCGGTCCGCGTGCAGCCAGGAGGTCGTCGCCTCCCGGCCGCCGAGCAGTCCCGCCTCCGCCACGAGGTAGGCGCCGACGCAGATCGACACCACGGCGGCTCCCGAGGCCGCCTGTACCCGGATCGCGGCGAGCTCCGGGGCGAGCCGCGCGAGTGCCGTCTCCGGGTCGCGTCCGGGCGGCAGGTCGAAGCCCGGGACGATCAGGACGTCGGACGGGCGGACCGCGGCGACGTCGATGCGGGCTCCGCCGGACGCGAGCACGCGCCGGCGCGGCGAGACGACGGTGGTCTCGTACGAGGGCTCCGTCCGGCCCTGCGCGGCGGTGACGTGCGCCGCCATCGTCAGGAGGTCGGGGACGCCGTACACCTCCGACGCGAAGCAGCCGGGGTAGGCCAGGACGCTCACGCGCAGCGGGCTCATGCGGTCCCTCCTGGTTGGCGACATGTCCCGGAGGGTCGGCGATATCGCCCGTTCTCCGGCTGCCAGGGTCTCGTCATGCTTCCTGTCATGGCAACCCAGAAGAAGCAGCCCGACGACGCTCTGGACGATTTCTCGTGCCGGGTCGTGGAGGTCGAGGGCGTCGGCAAGCGCGTGTACGTCTCGGGGGCGGGGCCCGCCGTCGTCCTGATGCCGGAGATGCCGGGCATCAGTCCCGACGTGGCCCGGTTCGCCCGGTGGGTCCGGGACGCGGGCTTCTCGGTGTACGTACCGTCGTTGTTCGGTGTCGACGGGGCCTACCCCCTGGCCGAAGCGGCCGGGACCGTGATGCGGCGCGCCTGCGTCAGTGCCGAGTTCCGGGCGTTCGCCGGCGGCGGGACCAGTCCCGTGGTCGCGTGGCTGCGGGGGCTGGCGCGGGTGGCGCACGCGGAGCGGGGCGGGGTGGGGGTGGGCGCCGTCGGGCTGTGCTTCACCGGCAACTTCGCCCTCTCGATGACGCTCGAACCCGCCGTCGTCGCGCCCGTCGTCAACCACCCGTCGCTCCCGCTCGACGACCCCGCGGGGCTGGAACTGGGCGACGAGGACGCCGTCGCCGTCGCCGAGCGGGTCCGGCGCGACGGGCTGAAGGTGCTTGCCTACCGCTTCGAGGACGACCGCTGGTGCACGGGCCGGCGGTTCGCGGCGTACCGCGCGCTGCTCGGCGACGCCTTCGACGGGCGGGTCCTTCCCGCCGAGGTCGCGAACACCGACCCGCCGCCCTTCTTCCGCGAGGTCGTCGGGTGCGCCCACGGTGTCGTCACGGCCCATCTCGTCGACCGTGCCGGGCACCCCACCGTGCGCGCCCGCGACGAGATCATCGCGTTTCTCGCGGAGCGGCTCGCGCCCGCGGCGGAGGCGTCGGGGTGAGCGGGGCGGCCCGTCATGCCGTCGGCCGGGGCACCGTCCGGTCACTCAGGAGCCGGAGGGAGCGGGCTGTCTCGGAGCCGGGCTCCGCGTTGTAGACGCAGAGGGTCTGCTCGATGTCGCCGGGGACCTGGAACGACTCGTAGGAGAAGTGGAGTTCACCCACGACGGGGTGGATGTAGTACTTGGTTCCGTGGGTGCGGCGCAGCACCTTGTGGTCGTTCCACCAGCCGGAGAACTCCGGGCAGGCGAGGGTGAGTTCGCCGACCAGGTCGGCGAGTCGGCGGTCGCCCGGGTGGCGGCCGGCCTCCAGGCGCAGCATGGCCACGGTGTCCGCGGCGAGGCGTTCCCAGTCGCCGACGCGCTCCCGGGCCCGCGGGTCCAGGAGGTAGTAGAGGGCGATGTTGCGCCGGGTGGCGGGGAGGGCGTCGAAGTCGGTGAGGACGGCCCTGGCGAGGTGGTTGGAGGCGAGGACGTCGGTGCGGCGGCCGAGGATGAAGGCCGGCACGTGGCCGAGCGTCTCCAGCATGAGGTACAGGCCGGGGCGGACCCGCTGGGGCCGGTGGGGGGTGCGGCGGGCGGTGCCCGGGTCGGGCAGCAGCAGGTCGGTGAGGTGCTCGCGTTCGGACGCGTCGAGTCGGAGGGCCTGGGCCAGGGCCGCGACCACCTCGGCGGAGGGGTTGCCCGCGCGCCCCTGTTCCAGGCGGGTGTAGTACTCGGTACTGACCCCGGCCAGGCGGGCGACCTCGTCCCGGCGCAGGCCGGGTACGCGGCGCACCCGGCCGTCGGCGGGGAGCCCGGCCCGCTCCGGGTCGATCGCGGCACGGCGGCCCCGGAGGAAGTCGGCGGTCTCTCTGCTGCGGTCCATGGCCCCAGTGTGGAGCGTCGCGCGGGTGACGGGTGGCCCAGGGTGGCCCTGTCGGTACCTGTCTCGACAGGGTCCGTCCGGGCGCTCCGGCGGGGGTCGGGGGCTGGTGTGCTTGAGGCGTGCCGGGGAGCAGCCCACGGCACGCCTCTCCTCGTACCGCCGAAAGGTGTCCCCTCATGTCCCCGCAGAACGACGCCCTCCCCCTTCGGAACCGTGTCGCCGTCGTCACCGGAGCCTCCAGCGGGATCGGCGAGGCCGCCGCCGAGACGCTCGCCGGACTGGGGGCGCACGTCGTCGTGCTGGCCCGGCGGGCCGAGCGGCTCGGTGAGCTGGTCGCCCGGATCGAGCAGAGCGGCGGCCGGGCGCTGGCGATCGCCGCCGACGTGACCGACAAGGCGGCCGTCCGGGCCGCCGCGGACCGCGTCGCCACCGAACTGGGCGGCGCGGACCTGCTGTTGAACAACGCGGGCGTCATGCTGCCCGCCCCGATCGAGGAGCTGGCGACCGATCAGTGGCAGCACCAGATCGACCTGAACATCACCGGTCTGATGAACGTCACCGGGGCGTTCACGCCGCAGCTGGTCGCGGCCGCCGGGGAGCGCGGGGTGGCCGATCTGATCAACACCTCGTCGATCGCGGCGCAGAACATCTTCCCCACCTTCGCCGTCTACTCCGCCACCAAGGCGTACGTCACGCACCTCTCCCGCCATCTGCGCGCGGAGCTGGGTCCGAAGAACGTCCGGGTCGCGGCGATCGAGCCGGGCATCGTGGGGACCGAGCTGCAGAGCCACGTCACCGACGAGGGCGCGCAGGCGTGGCTGGCGGACTCGAAGGAGTCCATGGAGTGGCTCACCGCCCGGGACGTCGCGGAGACCATCGGTTTCCTGGCCTCGCTGCCGCCCCGGGTGAACCTCCAGCAGGTCACCATCATGCCCACCGGCCAGCTCGGCTGACCGGCCCCTCCCGGTGTGGTCCGGACGCCGTCCGCGTCGCTCCCGGCGGTCGTCGGCGGCTCCCGGCGGTTCCTCGGCGATCAGGAGACGAGGCGGGTCTCCACCTCCCGCAGCTTCACGGTGCACAGGCCACCGCGCTCGGCCTTCACGTCGGTGACCTCCAGCTGGGTGCCGGGGGCGAGGATGTACTCCTCCTCTCCGGTGAAGGCGGAGAAGCTGCGGATCCCGACGGCGCGGGCCGGGGTCACCTCGAACAGGGTCCGCTTGCCCCGGCTGCCGAGGAACGAGCGGGCGACGCCCAGTTCGGAGGTGCAGGAGGAGACGCCCCACCAGGTGACCGTCTCCCCCAGGGGGTACTGGGAGCGGAGGTCCAGGGCGACGCCGCGCCACAGCGGTTCGGTGCGGGCGGGGAGCGCCTCCACGGCCGAGTAGAGCAGGCGCAGGTAGGGCAGGTAGGGCACGACGCGGTGGCGGTCCGGGGAGCGGAGGACGGCGTTGATGTTCCGGTAGAAGCCGGACTCGCAGGTGTAGAGGTAGAGCGCGGCGATCGCGTCGGCGGAGAGTCCGGTGCCGGCCTGCTCGTCGGCGCGCCGCTTGCCGAACTCGCGGGAGCGGTCGACGTGTCCGCCGAGACCCCGCAGCACCCGGGTGACCGGGGCGACGGCGTCCTCGAAGGGCATCAGCGGGGTGTCGAAGACGCCGGTGAGCGGCGGCAGGACGTGCCCCTCGTCGCGGACGCTGGTGAGCCGCTCCAGGTACAGCTGGTGGAGTTCCATCGTCGAGGCGATGAAGGCGCCCATGCGGGCGGCGACGTCGGCGTCCTGGCCGCCGCCGCTGCCCGGCGCCGCGGAGTCCGTGCCGGTCGCGGCGCCGGCCGCGGGCTGGTTCCAGCCCTTGCTCGGCAGCCAGTCGACGGCGTCGGCGCCGAGGGACATCAGGGCGTCGTTCACCGTGGCGAGGTGGTCGCCGTCGCAGAAGAGGTCGCCCTGGGCGGCCGGGTTGGCGTGGTCGATGTGGCGGACCTCGACGCCCGGGTAGTCCTTCTCCAGGCGCTGCACGGTCTTCTTGAGGCTGCGCGCGTGGGCGCCCCACCAGGCGAAGACGACACCCCGGTCCTCGGGGTCCTCCGCCTCCTGCTTGGCGCGGAGGATCTCCTCGACGATCCGCTCGGCGACGGGCCGCCAGAACGCGGTGTGCCGGTCGGTGGCCAGGGCGCCGTCGGCGCTGGCGGTCAGCGAGGCGTTCAGGAGGAGGACGCCCTGGGTGAGCATCGCCTGGAACCACTCGGGCGGCTGGACGGCGTCGCGCTCCTTCAGCAGGGCGCGGATGTCCGCGATCGGGGTCTTCTTGACGATGCCGTACTTCCACATCGCCGCCGCCTTGATGAGGCAGCGGATGCTGACGACCCGCCCGAACTGGCTGTCCTTCCAGTCGTTGAAGGTGTTGTCGAACATGGCGATGCCGGTGGCGCTCTCCGGCCGCGGGTAGGGGTTCTGGCCGAAGACGACGACCTTCCACTTGTGCGGCGGGTGGGGCTTGAGCGCCTGGAAGGTGAGCTCCCGTACCGGGACCACCTGCGGGCTGCGGCCGGGGCCGATGAACCGGTCGGCCTCCGCGCGTGCCTCGATGACGGGCTTGAGGAGGGGCAGCCAGGGTTCGCCGCCGCCCGTGAACAGTTCGGCGAGGGCGAGCGGGTCGTTCGGGTCGGGCTGCTGCGCGGGCGTGGCGGCGGCGGTGGTGTCGCTCATGGCGGGGGAGCTCCCGGTGGTCGTGCCCGCGGGGTGGGCGGCGGCGGAGGTGTGAGCCGGAGGGGTGACGTGCTGGGCGCCGTCAGCGGCCGAAGGGGTGCCCTGCGGCGAGTGCTCCTCCGGCGAGTCCGCCGTGGGCGGGTGCTCCTTTGGCAGCGGCTCCTTTGGCAGCGCCCCCTTTGCCGCCTGCTCCTTTGGCAGCGGCCCCTTTGGCAGGTGCTCCTTTGGCCGGCGTTCCGTACTCCTCCGGCGTCCCGCCCGGCGGCACGATGCGTACCCGTGTCGTGGGCGAGGCCTGGTCGATGCCGGCGAGCTGGGCGGTGATGACGGCGCGCAGCTCGTCGTCGTCCTGGAACCAGTGGTCGTGGAAGAGCGTGTAGCCGGTCCACATCAGGTTGGCGCACACCCGGGCCGGGACGCGGCCCGTGCGGGCTCCCATCCCGACCAGCGCCACCGAGCGGATGCTGCCGGGCGCCTTCCGGTTCTGCCGGTGGACGGCCTGGAAGGCCGCCGCGCAGGCCATGGCGACGTTGAGGGTCTCGCTCACGTTCTGCGAGGAGGCGACCATGGTCGGGGTCGAGATGACGAAGCGCGGCACGGTCGCCCCCGACGGGACGCACACCGCGCTGCCGACCGGCATGCTGCCGTCGAAGCGGTCGCCGATCGCCTGCCGGACCCGCAGCTGGATGCCCGCGCCCAGGTGGCGCTTGATCGCGGCGTCGACGCCGCCGTCCATCCGGCCCGCCGCGTTCGTCGGGGTGACCCACGCGTCCACGTCCTCGTCGAGGATCGAACCCCGCCGGATCTCGATGCCGGGCACGTCGGCGAAGGCCGCGCGCCACGCCTGCACCACCCCCGCGTTGACATCCGTCAGCACCACCCGCAGCGCGGTGTCCACACAGCCGTCGGTCATCGAAGCCCCCTGTCGGAACGGTCTCTTGCAACACCTCCGAAACTAGTGGGCACCACTGACAACGCCCGGCGGCGAGCCCCGCGGCCCCGCCGCCGCGGCCCCGCCCTCGGGCGGTCCGCCCGGCCATGACGCCCCCGCCCGGCCCCCGCGTCCCGTCCGTCGGCGGCCGGAGTCCGGCGACCGTGCGCAGACCGGCCTCCTCGATCGGCGCGACGAGCGCCTCCGGTCGACGGGGTGTGTCCACCGGTCCGCCCCCGAGCGCGCGGAAGGGCGCGCCGTCCTGTGCCCGGGGCATCGTCTTCCGGCGAAAGCCCCTCATTCCCCGCCCCTTTGGTGTCTAGTGGAGGAGTCCGTGATCACCACTCGGCCGTGCGGGCGTGACTCCGGGCCGGGGCCGTCGAGAACCAAGGGAGCACCTACTGATGGTGAGTGTGGAAACGTCTCTGAAGGAGGCGATGACCTCCATCGAGGGGAGTGTGGGGGTCGCGCTGGTCGACTACACGAGCGGCATGGCGCTCGGCACGATGGGCGGGAGCAAGGACCTCGACCTGACCGTCGCCGCCGCCGGGAACACCGACGTCGTCCGGGCGAAGCTGCGAACGATGGAGATGCTGGGCATCGACGACGGCATAGAGGACGTCCTGATCACCCTCGACACCCAGTACCACCTCATCCGTCTGATCAAGGGGCGGGGTGGCAACGGCCTGTTCCTGTACATGGTCCTGGACAAGGGCAGGGCGAATCTGGCCATGGCCAGGCACCAGCTGAGGCGGATCGAGGCGGACCTGGAGCTGTAACCGCCTCGGTCGACCCGGATTCCGCACGCCCTCGACTTGAAGAACTCTTCAACTCGACACATCTGAAAGTGATCAGTCGAGGGCGAGCGGAATCCGGGACGCGGGAGAATGGGTTCGTAAGCACAGGTCAGGGGAGTCGGGGAGAGTCGTCGCATGCAGGTGCCGCTGTACCAGGCCAAGGCGGAGTTCTTTCGCATGCTCGGACATCCCGTCCGGATCCGCGTCCTGGAGCTGCTCCAGTCCGGGCCCCTTCCCGTACGCGAGCTGCTCAAGGAAATCGACATCGAACCGTCCAATCTCAGCCAGCAGCTGGCGGTCCTGCGCCGCTCGGGGATCGTGGTCTCCGTCCGCGACGGCGCCACGGTCAGCTACGCGCTCGCCGGCGGGGACGTCGCCGACCTCCTCAAGGCGGCGCGCCGCATCCTCACGGAACTGCTGGTCGGACAGAGCGAGCTGCTCGCGGAGCTCCGGCACGCCGACGAGTCCACGCTCCCGCCGCAACGGCAGGGGTGACCCGGAGGGAGACGCCAGGGGCTGCCGGGACGGGAGGTGTCCGGGGGCGGGTTCCGGTGCTTCCGGGGCGCGGGGGATTTTCCCGGGCGTACAGCGGGAAGTCACGGGACGGTCGCGGGGTGGTGGTTCCCGGGCGCTCTCCTTGGGGCGCTCCGCCGGTCCGTGGCCGGCGCTCCGCTTCCGTATCCGCTCCCACCCCGGAGGACTCCCCCCATGGCCGACCTCGATCGTCGCCGGTTCCTACAGCTCGCCGGTGGCGCCGTCGCGTTCAGCGCGCTCTCCGAGTCCATCGCCCGCGCGGCCGCCATCCCCGCACAGGGGTCCACCGGCACGCTCCAGGACGTCGAGCACATCGTCGTACTCATGCAGGAGAATCGTTCCTTCGATCACTACTTCGGTGCGATGAAGGGCGTCCGCGGCTTCGGCGACCCGCGTCCCGTGACGCTGCCGAGCGGGAAGTCCGTGTGGAACCAGTCCGACGGCTCGAAGGTGACCCTGCCGTTCCGGCCGGAGAGCGCGAAGCTCGGCATGGAGTTCCTCCAGGGGCTCAACCACGACTGGGCGGGCGGCCAGAAGGCGTTCAACAAGGGCCGTTACGACCAGTGGATACCCGCCAAGACCAAGGCGACGATGGCGCACCTGACCCGGGACGACATCCCCTTCCACTACGCGCTCGCCGACGCGTTCACGATCTGCGACGCGTACCACTGCTCGTTCATCGGCTCGACCGACCCGAACCGCTACTACCTGTGGTCGGGTCACACCGGCAACGACGGCACCGGCGGCGGTCCGGTCCTCAACAACGCCGAGGCCGGCTACGGCTGGAAGACGTACCCCGAGCGCCTGGAGGCGGCCGGGATCTCCTGGCGGATCTACCAGGACATCGGCGACGGACTGAACGCGGCCGGCTCGTGGGGCTGGATCAACGACGCGTACCGCGGCAACTACGGTGACAACTCGCTCCTCTACTTCAACAGTTACCGCAACGCCCAGCCCGGCGACCCGCTCCACGACAAGGCCCGCACGGGCACCGACGCGAAGGCGGGCGACGGCTACTTCGACCGGCTGCGCGCCGACGTCCAGGCCGGACGGCTGCCGCAGGTGTCCTGGATCGCCGCGCCGGAGGCCTTCTCCGAGCACTCCAACTGGCCGTCGAACTACGGCGCCTGGTACATCGCGCAGGTCCTGGACGCGCTGACCTCCAACCCCGACGTGTGGGCGCGTACGGCGCTGTTCATCACGTACGACGAGAACGACGGCTTCTTCGACCACGTCGTCCCGCCGTACGTCCCGGCCTCGGCGGCGCAGGGCCTGTCGACCACCCCGACCGCCCTCGACCACTTCCCCGGGAAGACCGGGTACGTCGCCGGGCCCTACGGCCTCGGCCCCCGCGTCCCCATGATCGTCGTCTCCCCCTGGTCCACCGGCGGCTACACCTGCTCCGAGACCTTCGACCACACCTCGGTCATCCGCTTCATCGAGCGCCGCTTCGGCGTCCAGGAGCCCCAGATCTCGCCCTGGCGGCGGGCCGTGTGCGGCGACCTGACCTCGGCCTTCGACTTCGGCCGCGCCCAGCCGCAGCCGGTCGCGCTGCCGTCCACGGCCGGCTACTACCCGCCGGACCGCGACCGCCACCCCGACTTCCCCGCCACCGCTCCGGCCGTCGGCACCATGCCGCGCCAGGAGCGCGGGGCCAAGCCCACCCGCCCGCTGAAGTACGCCCCGTACGTGGACGGTTCCGCCGACACCACGGCCGGCACCTTCCGGCTCGCCTTCGGCGGCGGGCCGTCCGCCGGCGCCCAGTTCCACGTGACGTCCGCGAACCGCACCGACGCCCCGTGGACGTACACGGCCGAGGCGGGCAAGTCGATCGCGGACACCTGGAACACCAAGTACTCCAAGGGCACCACCGACCTCACCGTGCACGGCCCCAACGGCTTCCTGCGCCGCTTCCGCTCGCCCGGCAAGACCGCCGTGCCCGAGGTCACCGCCCGCCACGACGCCACCACCGGCTCCCTGGGCCTCTCCTTCACCAACGCGGGCCCCACCACGAGCGTGACCCTCACCAACGCCTACGCGGGCGGCCCGCAGACGGTGACCGTGCCCTCGGGCGCGACCGTCACCCACACGGTGCCGCTGTCGGCCTCCGGCAGGTGGTACGACGTCACGATCACCTCGCCCGCCCACACCGACTACGTACGCCGCCTGGCCGGACACGTGGAGACGGGCGCGGAGGGGGTGACGGACCCGGGCATCCTCACGTACTGACCCACCGGGGTCAGGTCGCGCGGCGGGTGCGGAACGTACGGCGGTAGCTGTCCGGGGGCACGCCCAGGGCCCGGTTGAAGTGCCGGCGCAGGGTCGTGGACGTGCCCATGCCCGTGGCGACGGCGATGGCGTCGACACCGTCGTCGGTCCGCTCCAGGAGCTCCTGGGCGCGGCGGATCCGCTGGGCGAGCAGCCACTGCAAGGGGGTGGTGCCGGTCGCGGCGCGGAAGTGGCGGGTCAGGTGGCGCGAGCTCATGCCCGCCTGCCGGGCGAGGTCCTCCACCGTCAACGGCCGGTCCAGGCGCTCGACCGCCCAGGGGAAGAGGGCCGTGAGCGGGTGGTCCTCCTGGGCGGGCACCGGGGCGGTGACGAACTGCGCCTGCCCGCCGGACCGGTGCGGCGGGACGACCAACCGGCGGGCGACGGTGTTCGCGATCGACGAGCCGTGGTCGAGGCGGACCAGGTGCAGGCACAGGTCGAGGGCGGCGGCCTTGCCCGCGGAGGTGAGCACGCTGCCACCGTCGACGTAGAGGACGTCCGGGTCGACCTCCACCTCCGGGTGGCGGGCGGCGAGGACGTCCGTGTGCGCCCAGTGGGTGGTGGCGCGCCTGCCGTCGAGCAGCCCGGCGGCGGCGAGGACGAAGGCTCCGGTGCAGAGCGAGACCACCCGTGCCCCGGCCTCGTGCGCGGCGCGCACCGCGTCGACCAGGTCGGCGGGCGGAGCCGCGTCGACGTCGGCCCAGCCGGGGACGATCACGGTGTCGGCGTCCCGGAGCCGGTCGAGGCCGTGGTCGGGTTCGAGGCGGAAGGGCCCCAAGGGCACGGAGCCGGGACCGCAGACCGTCAGGTCGTACCAGGGGACGGTGACCGCGTCCGGGGCGGAGCCGAACACCTCGTGGGCGACGGAGAGTTCGAAGTGCAGCATGCCGTCGGTGACGGCCAGCGCGACGGAGGCCATGTCCGGAAGTGTACGGGGCACGTCGTTTCCGACACTCACCGTTGCCCGTTCAACCATTCCAGGATGGTCACCACGGAACACGGAACACGGAGCGGGGAGAGACCTCATGGCAGCGGGACAGACGGTGACGGTGTACGGCGCGTACGGGCACACGGGGCGGTTCGTGGTGGCGCACCTGCGGGAACGCGGGTTCGTCCCCGTCCTGGCCGGGCGGGACGCCGCCAAGCTGACGGCGCTCGCCGAGGAGCACCCGGGGCTCGACACGCGCCCGGCGTCGGTCGACGATCCGGCGGCGCTCGACCGCGCGCTGGCCGGCGCGGACGCCGTCGTCAACTGCGCGGGACCGTTCGCCACCACGTCCGCCCCGGTGATCGAGGCGGCGCTGCGGGCCGGGATCCCCTACGTCGACGTGGCGGCCGAGATCGAGGCCAACGCCGACACCTTCGCGCGGTTCGGCGACCGGGCGCGCGCCGAGGGCGCGGTGATCGTGCCCGCGATGGCCTTCTACGGCGGCCTCGGCGATCTGCTGGCCTCGGCCGCGATGGGCGACTGGACCGGCGCGGACGAGGCGCACATCGCGTACGGGCTGAGCGGCTGGGAGCCCACGGAGGGGACGCGGCTGGCCGGCCGGGTCTCCGCCGAGCGGCGCGGCGGGCGCCGGGTCCGCTTCGCCGACGGGCGGCTCCAGTACCACACCGACGAACTGCCGACGCTGACCTGGCCGTTCCCCGATCCGATGGGACCCCGGTCCGTCGTCGGCGAGTTCACGATGGCGGACGTCGTCACCCTCCCCAGCCACCTGGCCATCCCCTCGGTGCGCACCTACATGTCGACCGAGGCGGCGGGCGGCATCGCCGACGCGGACACGCCGACGCCGACGGCGGTCGACGAGCGCGGACGGTCCGCCCAGACCTTCCTCGTCGACGTCGTGGTCCGCTCCGGAGCACGCGAGCGGCGCGCCGTGGCCACCGGGCAGGACATCTACGCCGTCACCGCGCCGCTCGCGGTCGAGGCGGTGCACCGCGTCCTCACCGGCCGGATCCGCACGACCGGCGTCGCCTCCGCCGGCGCGCTCTTCGACGCGGCCGACTTCCTGGGGGCCCTCGCCCCGCACGTCACCTGGGAGACGCGCGGGGCGACGACGGAGTGACCGCTCCGTGGCGCCCCGGTGGCACCGGGCGGTCCGGTGCCCGGGTTCAGCGGCCGTCGCGGAGGCGGAGCAGGTACGTCGCGGTCAGGGCGACGGCGGGGTCCCGGTCGTCGGTGAGGCCGGCGAGGGCGCGGTCGGCGGCGGGGCCGGGGATGTCGGCCAGGGCCTGGGTGAGCCGGCCCCGGGCGGGAGGCCGGGTGGCGGCGTCGGCGAGGCGCGCGAGGAGCCCCGCCGCGATCCCGTCGCCCGTGGTGTCGTCGGTGGCCAGGATGGCGAGCGCGTCGGCCGCGTCGGTGTCGTTCCTGCCGTCGACGATCATCTCGACGAGCGTGGGGATCGCGTCGCGCTCACCGCGCTTGCCGAGGGCGAGGGCCGCCTGGCCCCGGACCACGGGGTCGGGGTGGGTGAGGGCGGTGCGCAGCCGGGCGGTCGCCCCGTCACCGGGGAGTCCGGCCAGGGTGCGGACGGCCCGCTCGCGCACCTCGGCCCCGGGGGATTCGAGCGCCCGGGCCAGGAGGTCGGGGCCTCCGTCACCGGAGCGGGCGAGCGCCCAGCGGAGGGCCCCCGCCACGTTGGGTTCCGTCTCGCGCAGGGCGGCCTCGACCAGGGCCTCCACCGGTACGGGGACCTCGTCGGCCGTGGAGAGGGCCGCCCGCTGACGGGTGTCCTCGCTCGCCGACCCGAGGGCCTGGAGGAGCGCCACGACACGGAGGGCGTCGTCCCAGCCGGCCGGTTCGGTGGCGTCGATGCGGCGCAGGCGGGTGAGGAGTTCGGTCTCGGCCGCGATGCGGGCGCGGGTCTGGTCGATGAGGTCGCCGACGAGCCGCGCGGGCGTGAAGCCCGGGTCGTCGAGGGCGCGGCCGATCTCCCGCAGCGACAGTCCCAGCGAGCGGAGGCTCTCGACGTGGAAGATCCGCCGGATGTCCTCGTCGCGGTACTCCCGGTAGCCGGAGCCGGTACGGCCCGAGGGCCGCACCAGTCCGAGCTTCTCGTAATGCCTGAGCATGCGGGCGCTGACGCCGGAGCGCCGCGCCACCTCACCGATCAACACGCCCTAGTCTCCCTCCCGCGGAGACCCGCCGAGCGCCACGACGCGCTTCGCCTCCTCGATCGCGTGCTCGAATCCGGTGTCGGGGTCGCGCAGGATCCGCCGGGTGGCGAGCGCGTGCGCGCGCACCAGCGGGTCGGGGGCGGCGGCCGCGGTGCCCAGGACCGGCAGGATCACGTCGCCGAGTCCGGCCAGCGCCCGGCTGAGGCTGAGCTGCGTCTCCCGCCCGCCCCGCCCCAGCTGGGTGATCAGCACCGCGGCGAGGGCGGGCTCCTCGCCGTCCGGCACGAGCAGGACCGCCGTCCGCCAGGCGGCCCGGGCCACCTCGTCGTCGGCGTCGGTGAGGTGGGCGCGGGTGACGGCCGGCCAGGCCCTCCGGTCCCCGATCTTGGACAGCGTGTGCAGGGCCTGGCTCCGCGCCTGTGCCCGCTCGGACCCGAGCGCGTCGAGCACCCTGGGCAGCGTCAGGGACCCGGGGTGCCGGGTCAGGGCCCAGGTCAGCATGTCGCGCACGAAGAACTCGGGCTCGACCGCGCACCGCTCGACGAGCGCGTCGACGAACCGCGCGTCGGGCGTCGTGCCGACCGCCAGGGCGGCCTTGAGCCGCACCGACGGACGGTCGTCCGCGAGCGCCCGGAGCGCCCGCCGTACATCCGGGTCCTGATACGTCGTGGTCATCGGGACCACCTCCTCGCCCCGCAGTCAAAGGCTTGTCACCGTGTCAAGGTCAAGCGCACCGCCGCTCCCGCCCCTCGATCACCGGGGCCCACCGGGGCCCACCGGGACTCACTGGGGCAGCGGACGGTCGTCGACGACGTGCTTCATGACGAGGGTGGAGGTCAGGCGCCGCACTCCGGGGAGGCGGGCGAGCTGCCGGTCGTAGAGCTGCTGGAAGGCGGGGAGGTCGGCGGTGGCGACGCGGAGGAGGTAGTCGGGTTCACCGAAGAGGCGCTGGGCCTGGAGGACGTGGGGGACGGCGGCGACGGCCTCTTCGAAGGCGGTGACGGTGTCGGGGTCCTCCCAGCGGAGGGTGGCGAAGACGAGCGCCTCGAAGTTCAGGCCGACCGCGGCCGGATCCACGACGGCGCGGTAGCCGCGGATCGCTCCGGCGCGTTCGAGGTCGCGCAGCCGGCGGTGGCAGGGCGACACGCTGAGCCGCACCCGGGCGGCGCCGGCCTGCGCCGGAGGGGCGAGGGCCCCCGAGCGAGCGGCTGTGCGCCTTTCCGCGCCGGTCGCACCTCACGGTGGGACAACTCCGGCGCGCGCTCGCCGAAACCGGTGAATCCGGCACCCGGTATGTGGGTCCGACACGTGCGTCGGGCACGTTCTCGCCCAGCGGTTCTCGCCGTTGAGAGGGATGGGCATGACGAGCCACGCCACCGAAGCCGTACTGGAAGACCTCCTCCACCGAGCACTGCTCGCCACGGACACGGGCGAGTGCTGGACGACCGAGTCGGACGACATGTGGTGCCGGGTGGCGCCCCGGGACGGGGACCGGCGCCCGCAGGGTTGGAAGCTGCACGTGTCCGCGACGGCGGCCTCCGCGCCCACGGTCCTCCTGAAGGCCCTGGAGGTGCTGTTGCGGGACGCGTCGGGATTCAAGTTCGCGCGGTCGCTGGAGCGGGTCGGCGCGCTCAACTCCCGTGCGACGCCGCGCGGCAGCTCCGGCAAGTTCCTGACGGTGTACCCGCGCTCCGACGCCGACGCGGCGCGCCTCGCCGCGGAGCTGCACCGGGCGACGGCGGGGCTCGCCGGCCCGCGGATCCTGTCGGACCAGCAGTACGCCGCGGACAGCCTCGTCCACTACCGCTACGGCGCCTTCGTCGGCAGGCGTCGGCTGTCGGACGACGGGCTGCTGGTCTGGTACTTCGAGGACCCCGACGGCAATCCGGTGGAGGACCGGAGGACCGGGCGGTACACGCCGCCGGAGTGGGCGGTCAGCCCGTTCCCGGCCCCCGCCGCCGTCCCCTCCCCCGGCCCGGTGCCCGCCGCGTCCCGCCCCCTGGTGGTCGGCGGCCGGTTCTCGGTACGGGAGGCGATCCGGCACACCAACAAGGGCGGCGTCTACCGGGGCAGCGACGTCCGCACCGGCGCCCCGGTCGTCATCAAGGAGACCCGCCCGCACGTGGAGGCCGACGCCTCCGGGTGCGACGTCCGCGACTGGCTGCGCGCCGAGGCGCGGACACTGGAGAAGCTGAGGGGCTCGGGGCTCGCGCCGGAACCGCTGGCGCTGTTCGAGCACGGCGGGCACCTGTTCCTCGCGCAGGAGGAGGTACCGGGCGTACCCCTGCGGACCTGGGTCGCCGAGCGGTTCCGCGACGTCGGCGACGAGCGGTACCGCGCCGAGGCCACGGCCCAGGTCGCGCGCCTCGTCGACCTGGTGGCGGCGGCCCACGCCCGCGGCTGCGTGCTGCGGGACTTCACGCCCGGCAACGTGATGGTCCGCCCGGACGGGGAGCTGCGCCTCATCGACCTGGAGCTCGCCGTCCTGGAGGACGACGCCGCCCTCCCGACCCGGGTGGGGACGCCCGGCTTCAGCGCCCCCGAGCGTCTGCGGGACGCGCCGGTCTCCCCGACGGCGGACTACTACAGCCTCGGCGCGACCCTGTGCTTCGTCCTGGCGGGCAAGGTGCCGAACCTGCTGGCCGAGGAGCCGGCGGACAGGCCCGCGGAGGCGCGGCTCGCGGAGTGGCTGGACGCCTGCGCCGTCTCCGTACGGCTCCCGGACGGAACGCGGGAGGCGATCCTCGGCCTGATGCGGGACGACCCGGCCGCGCGCTGGGATCCCGCCAGGGCCCGGAAGGCGCTCGGACCGACGGACGCGGCCCCGGCGCCGACGCGCGCGGGTGCCCCGGCCGGGGCCGTCGAGCCCGTCGCGGCAGCGGGCACCGGCACGGTCGGGTCCGTCACGGGAACCGCCGCCGGGTCCGCCGGCACGGCAGCCGGCACCGACGCGGTCGAGTCCGTCGTCGCCGGGATCGTGCGGCACCTCCTCGACACAATGACGCCCGGCGACGAGCGGCGGCTGTGGCCCGTCTCGACCACGGCCGGCGAGACCGACCCGTGCACCGTGCAGCAGGGCGCGGCCGGCGTCCTGGCGGTGCTGACGCGGTACTTCGAGCTCACCGGCGATCCCCGGCTGCCCGGACCGCTCTCCACCGCCGGACGCTGGATCGCCGACCGGACCGACCCCCGCTCCGCCCGCCCCGGCCTGCACTTCGGCACCGGCGGCACCGCCTGGGCGCTGTACGAGGCCGGGCGGGCCGTCGGCGA
Organism: Streptomyces sp. NPDC056503; assembly: GCF_042794995.1. Classification (NCBI taxonomy): domain Bacteria; kingdom Bacillati; phylum Actinomycetota; class Actinomycetes; order Kitasatosporales; family Streptomycetaceae; genus Streptomyces; species Streptomyces sp. NPDC056503. The sequence continues at coordinate 1,202 of NZ_JBHTST010000088.1, read as the reverse complement.
CCGGTCGCTCGTCGACCACGCCCTCACCCTGGCGCTGGCACCCCAGCGGCCGACTCCCAGCCACGACATCACCCACGGCACCGCGGGCAGCGGGACGGCCGCCGTCCATCTGTGGCGGCGCACCGGTGACCCCCGCCTCGCCGCGCTGGTGGCCGACGCGGCCGACCGGCTGGCCGGCGCCGCACGGCGCGAGGCCTCGGGGGCGACCTGGCCGGTGCCGGCGGAGGCCGTCGCGGAAGAGGCGGGCAAGCGCTACCTCGGCTTCGCCCACGGCTCGTCGGGCATCGGCTGCTTCCTCCTCGCCGCCGCGTCCGTCACCGGCCGCCCGGTCCACCGGGAGCTGGCCGTGGCGGCGGGCGAGCACCTGGTGGCCCACGCCGCGGACGTGGGCGGGGCCGTGCAGTGGCCCGCCCAGACGGGGAACCCGCCGACGGCTCCGTACTGGTGCCACGGTTCGGCCGGCATCGGCTCGTTCCTGCTCCGGCTGTGGCGGGCGACCGGCGACGACCGGTACGGCGACCTCGCCCGCGGGGCCGCCCGGGCCGTGGTGGAGCGGGCCTCCCGCGCCGCGCTCACCCAGTGCCACGGCCTGGCGGGCAACGGCGACTTCCTCCTCGACCTGGCCGAGGCGACGGGCGACCCCGCCCACCGCGCGCGGGCCGAGGAGCTGGCCCGCCTCCTCGTCGCCGAACGGTCCCACCGCGGCGGTCACGTCGTCTTCCCCAACGAGTACGGGGACGTCTCGACGGGCTGGAGCGACGGGTCCGCCGGAATCCTGGCGTTCCTCCTGCGGGTCCGCCACACAGAGCCCCGGCACTGGATGGTCCAGCTGCCGGTCTGAGCGGCGGGGAGCCCGCCGCCACCTACGAGGAACAGCGCGAAGACAGGACACCACGGAGAACCTCACGAAGAAGGAGAACACCATGGAGAACCAGGACCTCGACCTGATCGCCCGGCTGCACGCCCTTCCGGAGACCGACCCGGTCGGCGTCGACGGAGCCGCCGCCGCCAACACCTGCGAGTGCGTCGGCCTGCTCACGCTCCTCAACACCGTCTGTATCGGTGTGAGCTGCGCGTAGCCCCCACCACCTCCCCCGGGGCGGGGGGGGGGCCGGGGGCCCCCCGGCGCGGGGGGGTGGGGGGGCCGCCCCCCCCGGGGGGGGCCCCCCCCCCCACCGGCGCAAAACCAAGGCCGCGGACCC
>NZ_JBHTST010000087.1:0-34311 GCF_042794995.1 Streptomyces sp. NPDC056503 | reverse complement strand
GGTGGCTTCCGTCGCGACGACCGTCCGTCGGGTGGTTTCCGTCGGGACAACGACCGTCCGTCCTTCCGTGACCGCGACGACCGCGGTGGCGACCGTGGTGGCTTCCGTCGCGACGACCGTCCGTCGGGTGGTTTCCGTCGGGACAACGACCGTCCGTCCTTCCGTGACCGCGACGACCGCGGTGGCGACCGCGGCGGCGACCGTGGCGGCCGCTCCTTCGAGCGTCGTGACGACCGTCCGTCCGGTGGCTTCCGCCGCGACAACGACCGTCCCGCGGGCGGCGGCTTCCGCCGCGACAACGACCGTCCGTCGGGTGGCTTCCGCCGCGACAACGACCGTCCGTTCAACCGCGACCGTCGCGACGACCGTCCCGCGGGCGGCGGCTTCCGCCGTGACGACCGTCCGTCCGGTGGCTTCCGCCGCGACGACCACCGCCCGTCCGGCTCTTCCTCCTCCTTCGGAGGCGGCCGCCGCGACGACAAGCCCCGCTGGAAGCGCAACGGCTGAGGCCGCGTGACCTGACGCGTACGACGAACCCCCGTGACACCGGATGTCACGGGGGTTCGTCGCGTCCGGCGTACAACCATCGCGGGGGCGGGCCGGTCTCGTACAGGGACACGTGGGAGGCTCGTACGTCCGACCCACCCGACACAGCGCCGGACCACCCCCGGGGGAGGGCCCCTCTTGTCTCGTACCGCACCCGCACCCGCGCGCCGCGCCCGTACGCGCGTCGTCCTGCTCGCCGCCGTCCTGGCCGTCACCGGGGCCGGGCTCGCGCCCGGCGCGGTCGCGGCCCCCGGGGCGCCCGTGGTCGGGATCGACCAGCTGGACGTCGAGCCCAACCTGAGGACCGCGCCCCGCGCGGAGACGGTCCTCGCGGTCGGCGCGACCGGCTACGCGCACAGCGCCGAGGACACCGCCCCCCACGCCGGGGGAGCCGTGGAGTGGACGGACTTCGCGACCGGCACCGACCGCTCCCTGGGGTACGGCGACGGGAACGGCTCCTTCGCGGAGTTCGGCACCGGCGGCCGGTACGCCTACGCGGAGCAGGGCGTCGGCACCTCCGCCGTCCTCGACCTGGAGCACGGCACGACGACGGCCCTGACCGTCCCCGAGGACACCTCCTACCGGGGCCTGGTCGGCGACCGGCTGCTCTTCCAGCAGTACGAGCCCGGCACCTCGCTCGGCTCCACCCGCGGCTACTTCCTCCGCGCCGCGAGCGCCCCGAACGGCGCCTCCGTCCCCGTCACCGGCTGGCCCGCCGGCGCGAACCTCCACAAGGCGCGGCTGGTGGCCGGCGCGGAGGGCGTGGCCGTGCTCCGGTTCGCCCTCGGGACCTCGGACACGGACCGCGACTCCCTCCTCGGGCTCGTGGACCTGGAGACCGGGCGGATGCGGGTGCTGGCCGAGGCCACGGCGGCGGACGGGGTGTTCGTCGCGGGCGTGGCCGTCACCGCCGAGCGGATCGCCTGGGTCGACCCCGACCGGAACGTCCACATCCGGCAGCACGCCGACCTCACCGGCCCCGAGCTCCGCTATCCGCTGCCGGCCGGCCTGAACGCCACCCGGATCGGGCTCGTCGGCGACTGGCTCCTGACCACGGCCGAGCCCCAGCGGACCGGCGAGGCCCTCACCCGCGGCCTGGTCGCGGTGAGCCCGGCCGGGGCGCGGCAGACGCTGCTCGCCGGCGCCGAGGCACGGATCACCCAGCTCGCGGACGGGTCGGGCGCCGCCGTCACCGGTGGCACCTCCGCCACCGACTGGGCCGTCCTCAAGGCCGTGCCCGGCAAGGGCGGCGGCGCCCCGGCCCTGGAGAAGCTGCGCACGGTGGCGCCGCTGCCGGCCGAGGTGGAGTCGCTGGCGCTCGGCATGGGCCGGCTCACCACGCTGGAGCACGACGGCCCGGCGGGCCCCGGCTTCTACAGCCGTTCGCTGCCGGTCGGCCCGCTCCACACGGGCCGGACCACGGCGGCGCCGGCCGGCGCCGAGACCGGCGCGGAGCTCCGGGAGACGCCGCTCCTCGACACCGGCGACGGGCGGGTGGTCTCCTTCCCGCGCATCCCGTACACCGCTCGCGCGGTCGTCTCCCGCGCCACCACCGGCGCGACCGCCGGCCGGACCACCCGGGTGACGGTGGACCAGGACGGCCGGATCGCCGACGCCTTCGGCCGCTGGACGGTCTTCCAGACCGGCACCCCGGGCGGGTACGGGGAGCTCGTCGGCGACGGCGAGACGCTCGTCCTCGACCTGGACACCCAGAAGATCGTCTCCCGGCAGGCCCAGACCGCCGCCGCCGTCTGGGGCGACACCCTCTTCACCGGCACGGGGAGCACGGGCGACGTCGTCCGCAAGGACCTGGCCACCGGCAGGACCCTCGGCACGGTCGCGACCGGCGCGGGCTGCCCCCTGACCGAGCTCCAGACGGCCGGCCGCTGGCTCTACTGGGCGTGCGCCCGCTACGAGAAGCAGGGCGTCCTCGACCTCAAGTACCCCACCGCGCCCGTCCGCATCGCCCTGCCGAAGGGCGCCTACCGGGGCGGACTCCTCGGCGACGGCTACTTCGTGGACCAGAGCGGCGCCTCGTACCTCCGGGTCACCCCCTTCCACACCGGGAGGGCCGGCACGCCCTTCGACCTGACCCGCGCCGAGACCGTCCCCGGCGAGCGGCGCGTCGCCTGGACCGTCGACCGCTTCGGCGGCGCCGTGGCCTACCGGGGCGCCGACCGCCTGGTGCACGCCGTCTGGACCGACCTCCCCACCTCCGACCTGACCGCCGTCTCCTCGCCCCCGGCCGGGCTCCGGATGCCCGGGACCTGGAAGGCGTCCTGGTCGCTGTCGAAGCCCGCCTCGTCCTACCAGGTGGACGTGGTCGACGCGTACAGCTTCAAGCCCCTGCGGACCTTCCGGGCCACCGAGACCCGCGGGCGGATCGACGTCACCTGGGACGGGCGGAACGCGGCGGGCCTGCCCGCGCCGAACGGGCCGTACGCCTGGGAGGTGCACGCCCTCACCGCCGACGGCAAGGGCCGCGACCTGTACTCCTCCGGCCGGTTCACGGTCTCCGGCAGCCGGCCCGCCTTCCGGGACCTCGCCGGCGACGACGCCCTGGGCGACCTGCTCGCCGTGAACACGGCCGGCGCCGTCTCCCTCTACCGGGGCAACGGCCTCGGTGGGCTCTCCTCCCGCACCACCGCCTCCGGCGCCGCCTTCCCGGCCGGCACCCTCCTCGTTCCCTTCGGCGACGTCGACGCGAACAGCTGCGCCGACGTCCTCGGCCGCGTCGGCAACGAACTGCGGGCCTACCGGCCGGGCTGCGGCAAGGTCGTCACCGCCTCGTCGCCGTACACCTCCGTCGGCTCCGGCTGGGCCCAGTACGACGTGCTCACCTCGCCCGGGGACGTCGACGCCGACGGCCACCCCGACCTGATCGCGCGCCAGGCCACCACCGGCGACGTGTACTTCTACGCCGGCACCGCCGACCACCGCCTGAAGTCCCGGCTCCGGATCGGCGTCGACTGGAGGCTCTACCAGCGGATCACGGGCGCCGGCGACCTCGACGGCGACGGCCGCGGCGACCTCCTCGGCATCGACGGCTCCGGAGTCCTGTGGACCTACTTCGGCACCCCGTCCGGCGGCGTCACCCCCCGTGTGAGGGTCGGCGGCGGCTGGCAGGTCTACTCCGCCGTCCAGGGCGCCGGCGACCTCGACGGCGACGGCGACAGCGACCTCGTCGCCCGCGACGCGTCCGGCCGTCTCTACGCCTACTACAGCCACGGACGCGGCCGCACCGGCGACCGCTTCGGCTACCGCGAGCTCATCGGCACCGGCGGCTGGAACACCTTCCGCACCCTCCACTGATCCCCGCCGCCGCGCCCCCGCCCCGGGGCGCGGCGTGGCGGGTTCCGATACCCGATCGGTTCCCCGGGCCCGTCGGGCTATGCTGCACGGAGTGCTCGCACACGGGCCGTTAGCTCAATTGGCAGAGCAGTGGACTTTTAATCCATTGGTTGTGGGTTCGAGTCCCACACGGCCTACCGACACCCGAAGCGCCCCACCGGAACCACCGGCCGGGGCGCTTCGTCGTTCGAACGGCGGGCACCCGTTGGGTGTTCCACGGGCGACTGGGGGAGTCTTGACGCGGAGGTGGGGTCGGTGACCGGGGATGCGCGGTGGTGGGACGACGGTTCCGGTGCGGGGGGCGCGCGGGATCTGGCGCGGTGGGCGCTGGGGGCGGCGGGGGCGGCGGTGGTCGTGCTGCTCCTGGCGCTGAGGGGCGGCGGTCTCCTGGTGTTGCTGAGCGGGCTGGTGGGACTCGCGGCGGGGGCCGTGGGGTTGTGGTGGTTCGTCGCGCACCGGGGGGCGTTGCGGGTCGCGGGGGCGGTGCTGTCGGTGGGCGCGCCGGTGGCCGTGCTGGTGCTGTACGTGGTCGGGGGGCTGTGGCTGTTCGCGCTGGCCGCGCTCGGACTGTGGGGAGTGGCCCTGGGGTGTGCGCGGGCGGCGTTGCGCAAGCCGGGTGAGGTCGTCGACGCGCCCGCGCCCGCCGTGGCCGCCGGGCGGCCCCGGAACGCCGTGCTCATCATGAATCCGAAGTCCGGCGGGGGGAAGGTCGAGCGGTTCGGGCTGGTCCACAAGGCGGAACGACTCGGCGCCCGCGTGGTGCTGCTCGATCCGGCCGCGCCCGCCGACGTCACGGCGCTCGCCCGGAAGGCCGTCGCGGACGGGGCCGATCTGCTCGGGGTCGCGGGCGGCGACGGCACCCAGGCGCTGGTCGCGGCGGTCGCCGCCGAGCACGACCTGCCGTTCCTGGTGGTCTCCGCCGGCACCCGCAACCACTTCGCCATGGACCTCGGGCTCGACCGGAACGACCCGGCGGCCTGCCTGGACGCGCTGACCGACGGCGAGGAGCTCCGGGTCGACCTCGGCACGGTCGCCGGGCGGCCGTTCGTCAACACCGTCTCCTTCGGGGTGTACGCGGACGTCGTGCAGCGGCCCGAGTACCGCGACGCCAAGGCCGAGACCGTGCTCGACGCGCTGCCCGACCTGCTCCAGGGCGGTCTGGGCGACCGGCTCGACGCGACCGCGGACGTCACCCGGCTGCCGGGCCAGCAGGCGATCCTGGTCAGCAACAACCCGTACGCCGCGCCCGATCCGTTCAGCGCGGGAGCCGGGCACCGCACCCGGCTGGACAGCGGTCGCCTCGGCGTCATCGGCATCCGGGTGGACGGCGCCGCGCACGCCGCCGAGCTCGCCGTGCTCGGTACCCAGTCCACCGCGCTCAACGTCCTGACCGCGCACCGCGTCGAAGTCCACGGAGGGGTCACCAACACGGGCGTGCCGAAGGCGGAGCGGACCCTGCCGGTGGCCGTGGACGGGGAGGCGCTCGTGCTGCCCGCCCCGGTCGTCTGCGAACTGAGGCCGCGCGCGCTGCGCGTGCTCGTGCCGCGGGCCCGGCCGGGAGTGGTTCCGCCGCCTCCGCCGTTGGACTGGCGGCGGATCATCCGGATCGCCTTCCCCGACCCGTACGGGTCGGCCCCTTCGAACAGTCCGAGAAACCGTCCGAGGACCCCGTCCGAGGATTCCTACAGGAGTGGCGCATGAGCGAGGACGCGAGCAGGTACGAGGACGGGAGCGGGACGGGGACCGCGCCTCCCGTGCGGCTGCGGGACCGGCCCCGGGCCGCCGTCTCCACCGTCCAGGCCGTGCTGCACGACCTGCGGGCGGTGGACGGGGCCGTGTACGGGGCGGTGGCCGCCACGCCCACGCCCGCCCTGGACGTCGGTCTGCGCCGGCTGTCGCACGCCGCCGACCACTCCAAGATCTCCTTCGCCGTCGCCGCCGGGCTCGCGCTCTTCCCGGGGCGCCCTCGCCGGGCCGCGCTCGTCGGCGTCGGGGCGATCGCGATCGCCTCGGCCACGGCCAACATCCTCGGCAAGCGGCTGGTCCGCCGGCCGCGCCCGGACCGGGAGGCGGCCCGGGTGGTGGTCGGCCGGCACGTGCCCATGCCGGAGTCGGCCTCGTTCCCGTCCGGGCACACCGCCTCCGCGGTCGCCTTCGCCACGGCCGCCGGCGTGGCCCTGCCGCCCGCCGCGGTGCCCCTGGGGCTGCTGGCCTCGGCGGTCGGCTACTCCCGCGTCCACACCGGGGTCCACTACCCCGGCGACGTGGCCGCAGGAGCCGTCCTCGGCCTCGCCAGCGGAGCCGCCTCCCTGGCCCTCGGCGCGTCCCTGCTCAAGGCCCTCAGGCCGGCTGCCCCGTAGGGGCCGGGGGATCCGCGGCGTCGTCACGCGCCGGAGCCGGCGCGGGAGTTCGCCCTCCTCGAAGGCGGTGACGTCCGCGAGCCGCCGGTCGCCCCGGGCCGCCGGTCGCCCTGGGCCCCCGGTCGCCCTGGGCCCCCGGTCGCCCCGGGCCCCGGGTCAGGCCGGGTGCACGGCGCGGGCCAGCGCCTCCGCCGGGATGTCCAGGGCGGCGAGGCGCTCCGGGTCGGCCAGGACGTGCATCTGGACGATGCGGTCCCCGACGATCGTGAAGGCGAGGAGGGAGGCCGGCTTGCCGTCGACGACCGACATGACGGCCGGGCCGCCGTTGACGACGAGCGACAGCGACGCCTTGCGGAAGCTCGCGTACATGAGGGCCTGCCGGCTGATCGACTCGGCGCCGTGGACCAGCTTGGAGGCGCCGGCCAGGAGCGGGCCGCCGTCGGCGCGGAGCACCGCGTCCGGGTCGAGGACGGCGAGCAGCCCCTCGAAGTCGCCGCCCTGGGAGGCGGCGAGGAAGGCGTCGGCGATCTCCCGCTGGCGGCGCGCGTCGGGGCCGGGGCCCGGGTCGGCGTCCTGGACGCGTCGCCGCGCCCGGCTGGCCAGCTGCCGGGTCGCCGCCGGCGTACGGTCCACGACCCGCGCGATCTCGTCGAAGGAGACCGCGAACATGTCGTGCAGCACGAAGGCGAGCCGCTCGGCCGGCGCCAGGGTCTCCAGGACGACGAGGAGCGCGAGGCCGACGGACTCGGTCAGTTCGGCCGCGTGCTCCGGGTCGCCGACGCCGGGGACATGGACGATCGGGTCCGGTACGTAGGTGTCGAGCGGGTCCTCGCGCCGGGAGCCGCGCGAGCGCAGCATGTCCAGGCAGACCCGCCCGATGACCGTGGTGAGCCAGCCGGTGAGGTTGGCGACCCCGCTCACGTCGGTGCGGCTGAGCTTGAACCAGGTCTCCTGGACCGCGTCCTCGGCCTCGGCGAGCGAGCCGAGCATGCGGTAGGCGACCGCCCGCAGGTGCCCGCGGTCGGCGTCGAAGCGGCGCGCCAGCGCGTCCGCGTCGCCGGTCCCGCCGTCGGCCCGGTCCTCGTGCCCGCCGTCGGCGTGCTCCACGGTGCTCTCGTCCATCCGCCCGTCTCCCCGTTCGCGTCCCGTCATGCCTCCATGACGGTTCTGGATCCCCGGATGTGACGCATCCCGTCTCGGACCGTGAGATCCACGGCTGGTGAGGGCGAGCACCCGGGTTTCCCCGGCCACTCTCCATGACTGTCGTGGAATGACGCTTCAACGCGATGATCATCATCCGTAGATTGATCACCATGACGACGACAGGCACCCAGGTCAACCCCGTACTGCGCACCCCGCCGGCCTCCCCCGCCGCCGCGGCCGCCTACTTCTCCGCCAGCCTCGCCTTCCACGCGGACGTCTCCGACGTGGCCTCCGTCCTGGCCGACGCCCGCGAGACCGGGGCCGACCCCGGCTTCGTGCTGATCGACACCCGCTCGACCGCCTCCTGGGACCAGGGCCACGTCCCCGGCGCCGTCCACCTCCCCACCGCGCTCATCCCCGAGCAGGCGGAGCAGCTCCTCGACAAGGCCGTCCCGGTCGTCACCTACTGCTGGGGCCCCGGCTGCAACGGCGCCACGCGCGCGGCGCTCGCCCTCGCGGAGCTGGGCTTCCAGGTGAAGGAGATGCTCGGCGGCTTCGAGTACTGGGCGCGCGAGGGCTTCGCGTACGAGACCTGGGAGGGCCCGGCGCAGCGGGCCGCCGACCCGCTGACGGCCCCGGTCGACGCGGAGGACTGCGGCTGCTGAGAAACCGGATTTCGGTTTCCGCCGTCCATGCCGTAAGGTCATATTCACCGACGCGGGGTGGAGCAGCTCGGTAGCTCGCTGGGCTCATAACCCAGAGGTCGCAGGTTCAAATCCTGTCCCCGCTACTCAGTAGCACGAAGGCCCGGACCATCTGGTCCGGGCCTTCGGCGTTTCCGGCCGCCGATTCCGTGGCCGGCGCCGTCGGGTCGGCCTTCTCCGTGGCCGGCGCCGTGGGTTTGACCTTCACGCAGCGTCAAGTTCTACCGTTTTCGGCATGGAGTGGTCGATCCAGGAGATCGCCAGGAAGGCCGGCACCACCAGCCGCACGCTCCGCCACTACGGCGAGCTGGGGCTGCTGGAGCCGAGCCGGATCGGTGCGAACGGTTACCGGTACTACGACCAGGCGGCGCTCGTCCGGCTGCAGCGGATCCTGCTGCTGCGCGAGCTCGGGCTCTCGCTGCCCGCCATCGCCGAGGTCCTCGAAGGCCAGCGGGACACCTCGGCCGCCCTGCGCACGCATCTGGCCCTCCTCCAGCAGGAGCGCGAGCGCATCGGGCGGCAGATCGAGGCCGTACGGACCACTCTCCACAAGACCGAGAGAGGAGAACGGCTCATGGCCGAGGAAGTCTTCGACGGCTTCGATCACACGGAGTACGAGGCGGAGGTCACCGACCGGTGGGGCCGCGAGGCGTACGAGCGGGGCGACCGCTGGTGGCGTTCGCTCGGCGAGGCCGAGAGGAAGGAGTTCATGGAGACGCAGGCCGGCATCGCCCGCGACTTCGGCGCGGCGGCCGCGGCCGGGCTCGCGCCGGACAGCGACGAGGTGCAGGCCCTGGCCCGGAGGCAGTACGAGTGGCTGTCGGTCACCACCGGGCCGACGAAGGAGTACCTGATCGGGCTCGGCCGGATGTACGTGGACGACCCCAGGTTCACCAAGAACTACGACCGGCACGGCGAGGGCACCGCCGTCCTGGTCCGGGACGCCCTGACGGTGTGGGCCGAGCGGAACCTGTGAGGCCCGCGCCGCTCCGGGGCGTACGCCGGTCGGACCCCCGCCGGTCGCCGGGCGGGGGCCGGGCGGGGACCCTGGAGGGGTGTGCGGTCGCGGGACGCGGCCCCGGCCCGCACGGCCCGGCGGCGGGCCCCGACCGGTCAGGAGTACTCAGGTGGCGCACCCTCGGGGCGAGGAGCCCGGCGGCCGTATCGCCGGGTCCGGTGCGCCCCGGGGCCCCTACGGGGGCGAGACGCGGTCGCCCGTCCCCTTCGGGGCCACCCGGAGGTTCCTGCGGGCGCTGCCGCCGCTGATCATCGTCGGCGGGGTGGTCTTCGACATGCTCACCCCGGCCTCGTACACGGCGGCACCGCTCTTCTCCGCCGCCCCGCTGGTCGCCGCGCCCTTCTTCTCCCGGCTCACGACCCTGCTGACCGGGATCGCCGCGATCCTCGCGTCGATCGGGCTGCACGGGTACAACCACACGCTCTCCGACGTTCCCTCGCTCACCGAGACCCTCACCGTGGTGACCGTCTCCGCGCTGGCGATGGTGATCAACCTGGTGGTGCGGCGCAGCGGCGAGCGGCTCGCGTCGGCGCGGGTGATCGCGGAGGCGGCGCAGCGGGCGGTGCTGCCGATGCCGGCGGAGCGGATCGCGGGGCTCCAGTGCGCGGCGCGGTACGAGGCGGCGCAGGCCGACGCGTTCATCGGCGGCGACCTGTTCGCGGTGCAGGACACCCCGCACGGGGTGCGGCTCGTGGTCGGGGACGTGCGGGGCAAGGGGATGGACGCGGTGGAGGCGGTGGCCGTGGTCATCGGCGCCTTCCGGGAGGCGGCCGAGCAGGAGGCGGGCCTGGAGGGGGTGGCGGCGCGGCTCGAACGGGCCCTCACGCGGGAGGGGACCCGGCGCGAGGGGCTGGACGCCTTCGAGGGGTTCACGACGGCGGTGCTCGCCGAGATCCCGCGCGAGGGCGGGGCCGTACGGATCGTGAACCGGGGGCATCCGCCGCCGCTGCTGCTGTACGGGGACGGGCGCCTGGAGCCGGTCGAGCCGGCCGAGGCGGCGCTGCCGCTCGGCATGGGGGAGCTGTCGGTCTGGCCGGACCAGGCCGACGAGCGGCCCTACCCGCCGGGCGCGACGCTGCTGTTCTACACGGACGGGCTGTCGGAGGCGCGGGACGGGCACGGGGCCTTCTACGATCCGGCGGCCCGGCTCGCGGGGGCGGTCTTCCCCGGGCCGGAGGAGCTGCTCGACGCGCTCGTGGACGACGTGCGGCGGCACACCGGCGGCGGTTCGACGGACGACATGGCGCTGCTCGCGGTGAGCCGGCCGACGGCCGGGGCGCCGGAGCGGCGGCGGACGATGCCGGTGGTGCCGCCCGGCCGGTGAGCGGGAGGACCCACGGGGTCGGTCACGTTCCGTGCCCGAGGGGTCTCACAGAGATAACAATTGACATAACGTCAGATTCACGGGGTTGGGCGGGGTGTCACTGAAGGGGGGTCAACTCGGGCGAATCCCTGCCAATTCAATGAATGATCAAGGGGAACGGCTTGGAATCGGACCGTCGTGTCTATTAACGTTCGATAACGCAGCGCGGTCGTCCCAGCCGCCGCAAGAGGCGGCTCCGCGCGCACGCGCCGAATCCCGTAAGGGAACCGGGGAACCAACCCTTGGGGTGAATCGGGCCCCTCGCACCTCTTCCGTGCGAAGACGCCCGTAGGAGACCTTCCTGCTCCGAACCCGTCAGCTAACCCGGTAGGCGAGAAGGAAGGAAAGGAGCGCGCCTCCGTGGCGTCCAACACCCCCGTACCCGAAGCCCCCTTCGATCCCTTCGGCGCCCGGGGTGGCGTCGGAGCGGACGACCCGGACGGCTTCGCGCCGGGCGCGTACGAAACCGCCTCCTTCACCCCCGCGCCCGGAGAGTGGAACCCGACCGAGGGCTCCCTGCGCGCCGAGACCCGCTCCGGCGGCCGGCACCGGGTCGTGAAGCAGCGCTCCAACTTCGCCCGCTCCTCCACCGTCCTCGGCGTCGGCGTCATCGCCGCCGTCGGCGCGGGCGGCCTCGCCACCGCGCAGGAGAAGGCCCCCGTCGCCATCTCCCTCCCCGACCTGCCCGACCTGGGGCTGCCGGACGCCCACGACCTGCCCGGCGTCGGCGACCTCCTGCCCGGCGGCGACGAGGAGCCGACCGCCTCGGTGCGCGAGTCCGTGCCGGTCGCGGCGGGCGGCGTCGCCGCGAAGCCGCTGACCTCGGTCACGTACACCGCCCCGGCCGACACCGCCGCCGGCACCGAGGCCGAGGAGCGCACCGCCTCCACCGCCGACGCCGGCGAGGCCCTGCGCGCCCGCATCCTCCAGCAGGCCGAACAGCAGCAGCAGGCCGCCGTGGACGCCGAGAAGCTCGCCGCCGAGAAGCTGGCCGCCGAGAAGGCCGCCGCGGACGCCCAGGCCAAGGCCGACGCCGCCGCGAAGGCCGAGGCCGAGGCGAAGGCCAAGGCGGAGGCGGAGCGGCTCGCCGCCGAGAAGGCCGAGGCCGAGCGCATCGCCGCCGAGAAGGCCGAGGCCGAGCGGCTCGCCAAGCTGGCCGCCAGCTACTCGATGCCGCTCTCCTCGTACACCCTCACCTCCACCTACATGCAGTCCGGCTCGATGTGGTCCTCCGGCTACCACACGGGCCTCGACTTCGCGGCGCCCACCGGCACCCCGCTCAAGGCGGTGCACGGCGGCACGATCAAGTCGGCCGGCTGGTCCGGCTCGTACGGCTACCGGATCGTCCTGGAGCTGGAGGACGGCACCGAGGTCTGGTACTGCCACCTCTCCTCGATGACCGTCGCCGCCGGCCAGACCGTCACCACCGGCGAGACCATCGGCCGCGTCGGCGCCACCGGCAACGTCACCGGCCCCCACCTCCACATGGAGGTCCACACTCCCGACGGCTCGGGCATCGACCCGGCGGAGTGGCTGCGCTCCAAGGGCCTGTCGGTCTGATCCCCGACCCGTGAGCGTTCCGGTCGGGGTTCAGGCTCCTCGACCGGAATACGCCCGGCGGCGCAGGGGGTTGGTCACTTCATGACCTCACCTCTGCGCCCGCTGGGCACCTCCGACCTGCGTGTCTTCCCGCTCTCCCTCGGCGGCAACGTCTTCGGCTGGAGCGCCGACGAGCGGCAGTCCTTCGCCGTCCTCGACGCCTACGCCGCCGCCGGCGGCAACTTCGTGGATACCGCCGATGTCTACTCCGAGTGGGTCGAGGGCAACGAGGGCGGAGAGTCCGAGACGATCATCGGCCGCTGGCTGGCCGCCCGCGGCAACCGCTCCGACGTCGTCGTCGCCACCAAGGTCGGCGCCCACTCCCGCTTCAAGGGCCTGTCCGCCACCACCGTCAAGGCCGGTGTGGAGGAGTCCCTGCGCCGCCTCGGCACCGACTACATCGACCTCTACTACACGCACTTCGACGACGAGACCGTGCCGGTGGAGGAGATCGTCACCGCCCTCGACCAGCTGGTGAGGGACGGCAAGGTGCGGGCCGTCGCCGCCTCCAACATCACCCCCGAGCGGCTGCGGGCCTCCCTCGACTTCGCCGAGGCCGAGGGGCTCGCCCGGTACGTGGCCCTCCAGCCCGAGTACAACCTCGTCGCGCGCGGGAAGTACGAGGGCCCGCTCCTCGACACCGCCGCCGAGACGGGCCTCGCCGCCGTCCCCTACTACGGTCTCGCCGCCGGCTTCCTCACCGGCAAGTACCGGCCGGGCCGCACCGTCGAGAGCGTCCGCGCCGCCGGCGCCTCCCGGCTCGCCGGGACCGCGCGCGGACAGGCCGTGCTCGCCGCCCTCGACGAGGTCGCCGAGGCCCACGGCGCCGAGCCCGCGACCGTCGCCCTCGCCTGGCTCGCCTCCCGCCCCACCGTCGCCGCGCCGATCGCCTCGGCCCGCACGGTCGAGCAGCTGCCCGCGCTCGTGGCGGTCGCCGACCTGACCCTGACGGCGGAGGAACTGGCCCGCCTGACGGAGGCCTCCGAGACGCCGGACGCCGAGACGCCGGCCTCCGGGACGACCGAGGACTGAGGACTGAGGGCTACCCCTTGTAGGGGTTGTAGCCGCCGTAGTCCAGGTACTGCGGCGGCACCCACACCCGGCCGGTGGCCCGCGCCGCGTACGAGAGCGCGGGCGAGGCCGTCGTCCGGCGCGCCCACAGGTGGTGCAGCAGCTCCTGCTCGCGCGCGGCGAAGTCCGGCACCGGGACCGTGCCCCGGCGGGCCCGCTCGCGCAGGAAGGCGAGGGTCGTGGCGAAGGACTCGTACTCGCCGACCGTCCGTGAGCCCGCCTTGCCGTACGTACGGGACGCCACCGCGCGCGCGGCGCGGCGGGCCCGCATCGAGGAGAGCGCCAGCGGCTCCTCCGGGGAGAGCCAGCCGGCCGCCGCGTACGCCGGGAGCACCCCGGCTATCGTGCGCAGCTCCTTCTGCCGGCTCCACACGGCGAGCCAGGTCAGCAGCCCGAAGGCCGGGACCATGAAGACCGCGTACACGGCGTAGAAGGCGAGCGGGCCGCCGAAGGTCGCCGAGCCGTTCCACAGCGCGTGGACGCCCATCGCGAGCAGCAGCCCGGCGAGCGGCAGCAGCACCTTCCGCGGTCTGCGCCGCCTGCCGCGCGGGGCGAGCGCGGCCAGGCCGAAGCCGATGCCGGTGAGCACGGTGAAGAGCGGATGCGCGAACGGCGACATCACGACCCGGACGAAGAAGGTGCCGGCGGTGACGGCGCCGATGCCGCCGTCGCCGACGTCCTGGTCCTCGCCGAAGGCGGTGCCGAGGTAGAGGATGTTCTCGGTGAACGCGAAGCCGGTCGCGGTGAATCCGGCGATCACCACCCCGTCGACCAGGCTCCGGAAGTCCCGCCGCCGGAAGAGGAAGAGCAGCAGGATCGCGGCCGCCTTCGCGGACTCCTCCACCACCGGGGCGATCACGGTGGCGCCCAGGTCGTCGGCCGAGGTCGGATCGGCGGTCGCGGTGGCGATCCAGCGGACGGCGAAGGTGTTGGCGAGGATCGCGACCAGGGCGGCGGCGAACGCGCCCCACGCGAAGGCGAACAGCAGGTTCTTCCACGGCCCCGGCTCGACCCGGTCGAGCCAGCGGAACGCCGCCATGAGCAGCGGTACGGGAAACACCGCGAGCCCCAGACCGACGAGGAACCCCTCCGTGCCGGTCTGCTCGCGCACCAGCGCCAGGATCACCAGGGCGCAGAGCGCGAGCAGCGTGATCAGCGCGACGGCCCGTACGATCCGGCTCCGCCAGAAGGCCCGCCGGGGCCGGTACCGCCACTGGCTCCGGTCGGCGGCCACGGCGAACGACGGCTCGTCCCCGTCCCGGACGGGGACGTGGCTCTCGACCGCCGGCGGCCCGGCCTGCGACGGCAGGGAGACGGCGGCCGGCGGCGCGGACGGCCCGGGTGGTGCGGTCGGCGGCGCGGTGGGCTCGGGTGGTGTGGACGGCGGCAGGGGTGACGACACGCCTCGACCCTAGCGACCGCCACCGACAGGAGCGATGGACTTGTCGGGAGGGCGTTACTTCCGGCGGAAGAGGAGATCGTGCACGACGTGCCCCTTGTCCAGGCCCTGCCCCTCGAAGCGGGTGAGCGGCCGGAAGTCGGGGCGGGGCGCGTAGCCGCCGTCGGGCGCGGTGTTCTCGAAGTCGGGGTGCGCGGACAGCACCTCCAGCATCTGCTCCGCGTACGGCTCCCAGTCCGTGGCGCAGTGCAGGATGCCGCCGGGCTTCAGCCGGGTCGCGAGGAGCGTCAGGAACTCGGGCTGGACGAGGCGCCGCTTGTGGTGCCGCTTCTTGGGCCACGGGTCCGGGAAGTAGACGCGGCAGCCGTCGAGGGCGGCCGGGTCGAGCATCTCGCGCATCAGGATGATCGCGTCGCCGTTGGCGACCCGGACGTTGTCGAGCCCGTTGCGGTCGGCGAGGCCGAGGAGGTTGCCCTGGCCGGGGGTGTGCACGTCGACGGCGAGGATGCCGGTGCCGGGGTCGGCGGCGGCCATCTGCGCGGTCGCCTCGCCCATCCCGAAGCCGATCTCCAGGACGACGGGCAGTCCGCCGAACATCTCCCGCAGGTCCAGCACCCGCTTGCCGTCGATGTCCAGGCCCCAGTCCGGCCACCGCTTCAGCATCGCCTCGGCCTGGCCGGCCGTGACGCGGCTCCGGCGCGGCTGGAAACTGCGGATCCGCCGCTCGAAGTGCGCGCCCGCGGGGTCGGGGGACGGCCCCTCGCCGGGCGCGAACATGCGGCTGCCGCGGCGGGCGACGGACTCGGTGCGATTCTCATGCTGCTCAGACACAATGCCGCCCATGGTACGGGCCCCCGCCGTCCCGGGCGGGTCAGAGCAGGGGGAGGGTGCGGCGGGCGATCTCCCGGCCGATGGGGAGGGACGCGGTCGCCGCGGGCGAGGGCGCGTTGAGCACGTGGACCGTGCGGTGCGACTCGCGGATGAGGAAGTCGTCCACCAGCGTCCCGTCCCGCAGCACCGCCTGTGCCCGCACCCCCGCCGCCGCCGGACGCAGGTCGGACTCGTCGATACCGGGCAGCAGCCGCCGCACCGCCTCGGTGAAGGCCCGCTTCGACAGGGAGCGGCGCAGTTCGCCCGCGCCGTACCGCCAGTGACGGCGCGCGATGGTCCAGGAGCCGGGCCACGCGAGCGTGCCGGTGAGCTCGCCCGGGCGGACGACCCCCCAGTCGTACCCCTCGCGGGCGAGCGCCGGCACCGCGTTCGGCCCGATGTGGACGCCGCCGTCGATGCCCCGCGTGAGGTGCACCCCGAGGAACGGGAAGGCGGGGTCCGGCACCGGGTAGACCAGGCCCCGCACGAGCGACGGGTCGGCCAGCTCGTAGTACTCGCCCCGGAAGGGGACGATCCGCATGCCCGGCTCGTCCCCGGCGAGCCGGGCGATCCGGTCGCAGTGCAGCCCCGCGCAGTTCACCAGCACCCTGCCGCGCAGGATCCGCTGGTCGGCGGTGCGCACGGCGACGCCCCACGGGCGCCGGTCGATCGCCGTGACCTCCGCGCCGTAGAGGATCTCCGCGCCGGAGGACTCGGCGAGCCGCCGCGCGACCGCCTTGTAGTCGACGATGCCGGTCGTGCCCACGTGGATCGCGGCGAGCCCGCGCACCCGGGGCTCGTACTCGGTGATCTGCGACGGCCCGAGCTCGCGCACCGGGATGCCGTTCTCCCGCCCGCGCTGGACCAGCGCGTGCAGTCGGGGCAGCTCCTCGCGCTCGGTGGCGACGACGAGCTTGCCCGTCACCTGGTGCGGGATGTCCCACTCCGCGCAGAACTTGACCATCTCGGCCGCGCCCTCGACGGCGAACCGCGCCTTCAGGGAGCCGGGCCGGTAGTAGATGCCGCTGTGGATGACCCCGCTGTTGCGCCCGGTCTGGTGGCGCGCGGGGCCCTCCTCCTTCTCCAGGACGGCGACGCGGGTGCCGGGAGCGGCGCGCTGCAGGGCGTACGCCGTCGACAGACCGACGATCCCGCCGCCGATCACCAGCACGTCACAGTCAAACACCAGCGCCACCTCCCACCCCTGATAGTGCACTGGCCCACTGACAATCCCGCTAAACGCCCACGTCGTGGGATGCGCGTCACGCTGCCGCGCGCGCCCCGCCGCATCTCGTCACGCCGCTGCTCGTCACGCCGGGGCGACCAGCAGCGGCCGGGCCCGCTCCCGCAGCTCCATGACCCGCGGCTCGTGCCCGTACGGCTCCAGACGGTGCAGCAGGTCCCGTACGTACTCGGTGGTCCGCGCCGAGGAGATCCTCCCGGCCACCTCCACCGCGCGCGTGCCCGCCGCGCAGGCCGCGTCGAGATTGCCGGACTCCAGCTCGGCGACGGCCGAGACGACGAGCCGCAGTCCGTGCGAGCGGACGAACTCCTCCGTCGGCCGGGACAGCGCCTGCTCGGTGAAGCGCCGCACCTCGCGCGGCATCCTGAGGTCCCGGTAGCACTCGGCGGCGTCCGCGCAGAACCGGTCGTACGAGTAGAAGCCCAGCCACGTCGGGTCGGCGTCGCCCTCCCGGGAGCGCTCCAGCCACCCCTCGGCGGACTTCAGGGACCCCGCCGCCGCGGGCCCGTCGCCGGCCTTGGCGTGCGCGCGGGCCTCGACGAGCCGGAAGAAGGACATGGTGCGGGCGGTGGCGAGCCCCCGGTTCCGTTCCAGCGCGGCCTGCGCCAGGTCGACGCCCTCGTCGGCGAAGCCCCGGTAGGTGGCCTGGAGGGACATCGAGGCGAGGACGTAGCCGCCGAGCGGCACGTCGGCGGCGGCCCGCGCGAGCCGCAGCGCCTGGATGTAGTACCGCTGGGCGGCCTCCTGCTGCCCGGTGTCGAAGGCCATCCACCCGGCCAGCCGGGTCAGCTCGGAGGTCGCGCCGAAGAGCGCCCGGCCGACCTCGTCCGAGTACGAGCCGAGCAGCAGCGGCGCCGCGTCCACCCTCAGGCACTCGGGCACCATCGAGGAGCGCCAGTCCCCGCCGCCGTACTTGGAGTCCCACTTGCGCGCGTCCTCCGCCGCCTCGCGGAGCTTGGCGACGTCGCTGTGCCCCACGCGCACGTGCTCCCCGGAATCGGCCGGTCCCTGTCCGGTCCCGCCGCCCGCGGGGCGGGCCGCCTCCCGCTCCACCGACGGGTCGGCGGGGGTGATGAGCCACCGGGAGGCCGGGGTCGCGTAGGCGCTGACCGAGAAGGACCCGGCCAGCGACTGCCAGATCCCGCCCCCGCCGGCCCGCCGGCCGGCGAGGTCCAGCCGGTAGAGGTCGGTGGCGGCGCGGACCGCCTCGCCGATGTCCCGGGGGAAGACGAGCCCCACCTCGGGTGCCGGGTCGGCGTCCGCGAGCCCGATCTCGTGCAACGGCACGGGCCGGCCCAGCTTCTGGCCGATCGCGGCGGCGATCAGGTGCGGCGCGGCGCCCTGCGGCACCATCCCCTTGGAGACCCAGCGGGCCACCGAGGTCTTGTCGTACCGGAGGGTCAGTCCGCGCTGCGCCCCGAGGTCGTTGACGCGCCGGGCGAGGCCGGCGTTGCTGATTCCCGCGAGGGCGAGAACGGCGCCGAGCTTCTCGTTCGGCCCGCGTTGCTCCCTGGACATGACGCCACCCCTCGACATCCAGACGGCCGCCGCGACGCCGGGCATAGGCAGGCGGCATTCGTAAACACAGCGTAGTTCGCCGCATCCCCACCGTTAAGGGGCGGAGTTCCGTATGGCGAGATTGTTGTGTGACCAGCCCACCGGAAAGGAGCTCCGGCCGGTTCGTGCTCCGCCCGTGTGGCCGTGCGCCCGGCCGTGCGCTCTCGCCGCCCCGGGCCGGGGCGGCTTCGATGAGTCCTGCGTGGGTCGGCCCGTCCGGCCGGGAGACGGAACCCCTGGTGTTCCGGGTCCCGCACCGGTGGGCTGGGGGACACCGCCGCCCCATTCCCCGCGGGCGGCGGACGGCGCCGGGGGGCGGGTCGCCTCCCGGACTGCCGAGGAGGCGACTCGCCGGCGCGTGGCTCCGGGGCGCCGGGCCGGCGCCGTCACCGGGACCCCTCTGTGGCTGACAGAAGGTCAAACCTCCCTGTGGGGACGAGAATCGGCCGAATCCTGCGCTCTTGGAAGCCCTTGGAAGCCCTTGGGAGCCCTTGGGAGCCCTTGGAAGCCCTTGGATGCCGTGCCGGGGCCGCGTCGGGGCGTGCCGGGCTGTGCCAGGGCCGCGCTGGGACCGTGTCGGGCCATGCTGAGGCCGCGCCGGGCCATGTTGGGGCCGCGCCGAGGTCCCGACTAGGTCCCGACAAGTTCCCGTCGAGGTCCTGTCGGGGTCCTGCCGACGCCCCGCCAGCGTTCAGTCGGGGACCCTGCCGACGCCCCGCCGACGTCCCACCGGGGTCCCGCCCGAGCCGACGGGGGTCGTGCGCCGGCCCTCCGCTCCCTCCCCCGCCCGTCACCCCCGCGCCGCCGTGCGCTTCCCGCCCGGCCAACTGGCGCATGCCAGGGGCGCATTCGGCTTTCGGGCGCGTGCACCCGGACCCCGCCCCGTGCGCCGTTGTCATGGCAGCATGGCCCCACCGAAACGGACGTGGAGGCGCCGATGCGATGGCTGGTGGGCTGGAGCAGTGTCGCCGCGGGGTACGCCACGACCGCGGGGGCGCGCGCCGGAGCGGCCGACGGAGCCCGTGGCGCGTACGCCGCGCCCGGCGCGTACGGCTCCCCCCTCCCGCCCCCGGCGCGCCCGTACGCCGAGAGCGGCGGGCACGTCGGGGGGCGCACGGTGCAGCCGGTGGGCGCACAGCTCCTGTGGGGCGACCCGGACCCGCTGTGGGCGGTCGGCGACTGGCGGCCGGACGAGGTCCGGGTGGTCTCCCTCGACGACGGCACCCGGCTCGCCGTCCTCGGCTGCTGTGCCGCCGGCGACGACGAACTCCGCCGCGGCCTCGTCACCGCCCGCGGCGGCGCCCTGCGCCACCTCACCGCCTGGCCCGGCAGCTACACCGCCGTCGTCAAGGCCGGCCGCCGGGTCACGGTGACCGGCGACCTCGCGGGCGCCCGGCCCGTCTTCCACACCCCCTGGGAGGGCGGCACCGCCTACGCCACCGCCGCCCTGCCCCTCGCCGACCTCGTCGAGGCCCAGCTCGACATCGGCCACCTCGCCGCGCTGCTCGCCTGCCCCGAGTCCCCGGAGGCGCTGCGCGACTCGACCCCGTACGAGGGCGTCCGCCGCGTCCCGCCGGGCCACGCGCTGATCCTGCGCGAGGGCTCCCGCGAGATCGCCGGGTACGAGACGGTGGCCTCGCTCGCCGTCGCCGCCCCGCAGGCCGAGCCCCGGCAGGCCGTCGAGGCGGTCAGGGACGCGCTCGTGGAGTCCGTACGGGCCCGGCTCACCGCCCCCCGGCACGCCCCCGAGGCTCCGCTGCCGGATCCCGGCCCGGTCCCCGGGATGGGGCCCGCGGACCGGCGGGCGGCCCGCGGCGCCGGCCCCGTGCCCGGCATCGGCGCCGACCTGTCCGGAGGCAGCGCTTCCGCGACCCTCGCCCTGCTCGCCGCCGGACTGCCCGGCGTGCCGGGCACGATCCTCGGGCACGGCGCGGACGCGGGGGAGCGGCTGCTCGCGGTCACCTTCAACGACCTGGCGGCCAAGCCGGGCCCCGGCAGGACGGCCGAGCTGGAGCGGGCCCGCGAGCTGGCCGCGGACCCCCGGCTGCGCCACGTGGTCGTCGCGGTGGGCGAGGAGGCCCTTCCGTACGCCGCCCTCGACGGGCCGCTCACCGACGAGCCCGGACCCGCGCTGGTCACCGCCGAACGCCACCGCAGACGGCTCGCGGGAGGCAGCGCCGACCACTTCACCGGACTCGGCGCCAAGCAGGCCCTGGACGCCCACCCGGCGCGCCTCGCCGATCTGCTGATGGACCGTCGGCGCCGCTCCCTGGTCCGCCCCGTGACGGCCCTCGCCAAGGCGAGCGGCCCGTCGGCGGGCGCCTTCCTGGTGCCGGTCACCGTCTACCGCGCGGCGCGCAGGCTCGCCCGCACCCCCTACCGGGCCGGCCTGGAGACCGCCGCCCGGCACGTCCTCGACGCCAACCGCGACCCCGCCGACACCCACGGCCCGCTGGCCGCCTCCCTCTCCGCCCTCGCCTGGTCCCGGCCGGGGCCGGCGGCCCGCTGGCTGACGGGGGAGGCACTGGCCGAGGTCTCGGCCCGGCTCAACCGCGCGGCCACCCTGCCGCCGACCGTCCAGCGCCCGGGCGAGGCACGCGCGCGTGCGGCCCTCGCCCGGGCGGCGGCGGACCACCGGGTCCTGGAACAGGCCGCCGAGATCCGCGGCCAGCGGCTCCACGCGCCGTTCCTCGACAACCAGGTCGTCCGCGCCTGCCGGGACCTGCCCGAAGCGCTCCGGGTCCAGCCCGACGCGCGGGCCGGGGTCCTGCGCACCGTGCTCGCCGACACCGGCATCCGCGACCTGCCGGCCGGCTGGGGCGCCCCCTACCCGGCGGTCCCCGCCGCCACCGCCCGCGCGGGCCTGCGCGCCGCGCTCCCGACCCTCCTGGCCCTCTTCGAGGCGCCCCTCCTCGCCGACGCGGGCCTCATCGAGGCCGGCACCGTCCGCGACGCCCTGCGCGCCGCGGCCGACGGCGCCCGCGTCCCCCTCGACGGCCTGGCCGACCTCGTCTCCACCGAACTGTGGCTCCACCGCCTCCTCGCCCGCCGAGGCTCCTGCTGGACCGACACGGCCACCCCCCGCGCGCCCCGCGCGGTCCAGGGCCCGCTCGTCCCGGCGTCCCGGTCCCTCCCGGCACGGTGACCGCCCTCGTCGCGGCGGAAGGCCGCGGCACCCCCGAAGCCCGTACCCCCGAAGCCCGTCCACAGGCCGGGGGATCCGGCGGTGCCCCGCGCCCCGATCCCGCCAGGCCGTTTCCTTCGATCAGGCGTCGCGAGCCCGGCAGGATCCGGAAGGGACGGCCCGGGCCTCACCCCGGACACCGCCGGGCCCCGGCCCCACCGGCGCTCGGGGACCCGCCCGGGTAAACCCCGAGGCGTCCCCGGCGCGCGGCGGCCAGAATGGGCCGGTGCGGTATCTCCTCCTCGGCACCACCGAGGCCCTCGGCCCCGACGGCACCCCCCTCCCCCTCGGCGGTGCCCGGCTGCGCGCCCTGCTCGCCGCGCTGGCGCTGCGCGGCGGCCGGGCCGTCCCGGTCGGGGAGCTCGTCGACGACGTGTACGGGGACGAACCGCCGCTCGACGCGCCCGCCGCGCTCCAGGCGCTCGTCGGCCGACTGCGCAGGGCCATCGGCCGGGAGGCCGTCGCCGCCACGCCCGGGCCCGGGTACCGGCTCGTCGCCGGGCGCGAGGACATCGACCTGTACGTGTTCGAGCGCCGCGCCGCGGAAGCCGGCGCCCGCCTCGACGCCGGCGACCCCGACACGGCGGCCGCCCTCCTCAGGGACGCCCTGGGGCTCTTCCGCGGCCCCGCCCTCGCCGACCTGCCGGGACCGGCGGGCGTCCGCCCCGAGGCACAGCGCCTCGCCGCCCTGCGCCGGCGCGTCGAGGCCGACCTGCGGCGCGGCGCCGTCGACGGACTCGTACCGGAGCTGTCCGAGCTGACCGCCACGCACCCGTACGACGAGGGCTTCCACGCCCAGCTCATCCGCGCCCTGCGCGCCGAGGGCCGCCACGCGGACGCGCTCGCCGCGTACGAGGCGGCCCGCCGCACCCTCGCGGAGACCCTCGGCACCGACCCGGGCCCCGAACTGACCGCCCTGCACCGCGAACTCCTCACCCCCGCGCGCCCCGCCCCCACGGAGAAGCCCCGCCCCCCGGCCGAGCCCGCCTCCACGGAGCGTCCGCGGCCCCTCGCGCATCCCGGCCCCACGGAGCGTCCGCGGCCCCTCGCGCACTCCGACAGCGCCCCCCAGCCCCCGCCCGCCGCGTACCCCGACCGAACCCCTCAGCCCCCGCCCGCCGCGCACCCGCCTCCCGCCCCCGCCGACTCCCCGCCCCACGCCGACTTCCCGTCCCCCGACGGCCCCCCGTCCCCCGACGCCCACGCCGTCCCCGAAGGCGGGAACATCCGGCCCCGCCTCACCTCCTTCGTCGGCCGTGAGCCCGAACTCGCCGCCCTCCGCGAGGACCTCGGCCGGTTGCGGCTCGTGACGCTGACCGGGCCCGGAGGGTCGGGGAAGACCCGGCTCGCCGAGGAGGTCGCCCGGCAGGCCGCGGGGCCCGACGCGTGGATCGCCGAGCTCGCGCCGCTCGACGACCCGGGCGCGTTGCCCGGCGCCGTCCTCTCCGCGCTCCGCCTCCGCGAGATCAACCTGATCACCCGCGACGGCACCCCGCTCCAGGACGACCCCACCGCCCACCTCGTCGAGCACCTCGCCCACCGGCCCGGCCTCCTCCTCGTCCTCGACAACTGCGAGCACGTCGTCGACGCCGCGGCCACCCTCGCCGAGACCCTCCTCGCGCACTGCCCGGGCCTGCGGATCCTCGCGACCAGCCGCGAACCCCTCGGTGTCCCCGGCGAGACCGTCCGCCCGGTCGAGCCGCTGCCGCCCTCCCCCGCGCACCGGCTCTTCGCCGAGCGGGCCAGGGCCGTCCGCCCCGCCTTCGACCGGGAGCACGCGCTCGCCGCCGACGGTGCCGACGCCGTGGCGGAGATCTGCCGCCGCCTCGACGGCCTGCCCCTCGCCATCGAACTGGCCGCCGCCCGGCTGCGGCTGCTCACCCCGCGGCAGATCGCCGACCGGCTCGACGACCGCTTCCGGCTCCTCAGCTCCGGAGCCCGCACCCTGCTGCCCCGCCAGCAGACCCTCCGCGCGGTCGTCGACTGGTCCTGGGACCTGCTGGACCCGGCCGAACGCACCCTGCTCCGCCGGGTCTCCGTCTTCACCGGCGGCTGGGACCTCCAGGCGGCGGAGGCCGTGGACGCGGCGGAGCCTGCGGCCGGGGCGGGCGCCCCGGCCGCGGAGGACACCACCCTCACCACGCTGGGCGCGCTCGTCGACAAGTCCCTCGTCGTCGCCGCCCCCACCGACGACGGCGCCATGCGCTACCGCCTCCTGGAGACCATCCACGAGTACGCCGCCGAGCGCGCCGCCGAGACCCCGTCCCTGCTCGCCGCCGCCGAGGCCGCCCACACCGCGCACTTCACGGCCCTCGTGGAGGCGGCCGAGCCGAAGCTCCGCTCCGGGGAGCAGCTCCCCTGGATCGACCGGCTCGAACGGGACCTCGACAACGTGCGGGCCGCCCTCCACCGCACCCTCGTGACCGCCCCCAGGCTCTTCGAGCAGGGAGGACCCCCACCCGACGAGTCGGCCGGCCTCCGGCTGGTCTTCGCCATGGGCTGGTTCTGGTGGCTGCGCAACTACCGTTCGGAGGGCCTGGCCTGGACCCGGCGCGCCCTCGCCCTGGGGGAGGACCCGGAGGACCCGTCGGACCCCCGCCACTGGCCGCGCATGCACCTGCGGATGCTGTCGTTCTTCCTCGCCATGGAGGACGAGAACATGTACACCGGCGATCTCCGCGAGGACGCCGACGCGCTCGCGCTGGTCCGCCGCGTCCGCGACGCCTTCGGCAGGAACCCGGGCCCCGAGTCCGCCCGCTTCCCCGGCCTGCTCTGGCCGTTCACCGCCTACCTCACCGAGGACCCGGCGACGGTCCGCGCCCTCCTCGACTCCGGTGTCGAGATCTGCCGCCGGTACGGCGGCGACTGGGAGACCGGGGTGAGCCTGATGTTCCGCACCCACATGATCGTGGACATGCCCGGAGGCATGAAGGGCGTCGACGAGGACCTGGTCGAACTCCGCGTCCTCACCCGCCGGGTCGGCGACCGCTGGATGGGCGCCCAGGTCGCCTCCGCCGCCGCCGAGGCGAACATGATGCGGGGCCGCCGCGAGGAGGCCAGGGAGGCGTACGAGGAGGCCCTGGGGCTCGCCCGCGAGGTCGGCGCCCACGCCGAGGCCCCGTTCCTCGTCGCCCGGCTCGCCGAGGTGGCCTACCGCGAAGGCGACACGGCCGCCGCCGAGCGCGGTCTCGAAGAGGCCGCCCGGGAGTCCGAGCGGCTGCGCCTCCAGGACGCCCTCGCCTACGTGGACTTCATGCGCGCGGTCCTCGCCCTCGACCGGAACGACCCCGCACGCGCGCGTGCCGCGATCGCCTCGGCGGGCGCCCATGTCCGCGGCGGCAGCCGGCCGCCGCACTTCGTCATCGCCCTGGACGGCTTCGTCGCCCGGATCGAGGCCCAGGAGGGCGCGGGCGCGGCGGCGGTCGGGACCGCCGCCGAGGCCCTGCGCGCCTCCCTCGCCGGCCACTGCGCGGACATCGTCGTGATCGGCCTCGCGGAGGGTCTCGTCTACGCCCTGCACCGGGCCGGCGACGCGGCCCGCTGCGCGCGCGTGGCCGCCGCCGTCGACACCTGGCGGCGGGACGTCTCCCGCTCGGTGCCCGAACTGCGCGAGGCCGAGACGATCGCCGCCGCCTGCCGGGCCGCGCTCGGCGAGGCCGGTCTCGCCGCCGCCCGCGAGGCCGGCGCGGACCTCGCCCCCGACGACGTACTGGCCCTGGTGGAGCCGTACGTGACCGGGGCCGCGGGACCGGTCAGGAACAGCTGATCCTGGACTCCGCCCAGTCGGCGACGGCGGCGCGCCCGAAGGGCGTGTGCTCCTCCACCACGAGCCGCAGCGTGGAGCGGCCGCCGAGGTCCACGCGGACCGGGAGCGCCGGGTCGCCCGGCCGGACCACGGGCGAGCGCCAGAGCCGCTGGTCGTCCCCGTACACGGAGAAGCGGACCCCGCCGGGGCCGAGCGGGGCGCTCAGGTCGTCGACGCCGACCATCGCGTCGTAGCTCGTGCACGGCCGGTTGATCCGGATGAGCAGCGAGGACGGGGCGTGCACGCTGACGCCGTACGCGTAGGTGCTGTCGCCGATCGACATGCCCCGGCGCGCCCACATCCAGGTGCCGCCCTCCTGGACCACCTCGGGCGCGGTGCCGTCGCCGAAGGCCTCGTAGTCGAGTTCGTCGACCTGGTAGACGGCGGGCGCGGGCGGCGGCGGCGGGGGAGGCGTGGTCGGGGGCGGGGTGGGGCTCGGGCTCGGCGGCGGGGTCGTCGGCTTCGGCGTCGGGCTCGGCTTCGGGCTCGGCGTCGGCGTGGGGGTCGGCTTCGGCGAGGGCTTCGCCACCGGTTCGGGCTTCGGCTTCACCACCGGCTTCGGGGGCGGGGGCGGGGGCGGCGGGGTGGTGGGCTTCGGCGCGGGCTTCACCACCGGTCGGGCCTTCGGCGAGGGCTTCGGCGGCGGTGGGGGTTCGGCCGGTGCGGAGGGGGCGGCGGTCGTCGGCGCCGGCCGGGGCGCGGCGACGGGCTGCGGGTCGCCGGCCATCGCCCAGACGAGTCCGGCCGCCGCGGCGACGGCCGCGGCGGCGGCGATCCCGACCTTCGCGGGCGCGCCGAGCCCCTCCGCGACGGCTCCGCCGGAGGCGGAGCCGGAGGTCGATCCGCCGGTGGCGGCCGCCGCGGCGCCCGCGCCGGCCGCGCCCGCCGCGCCGCCGGCGACGATGCCGGCGGCCTTGAGGGAGTAGCCGGCGGCGAACCAGCCGATGACCGCGACCGGGAGGAGCGCCGGGATCCCGGCGTTGACGTGGGCGAGTTCACCGGCGGCGACCCGGCACTTGGCGCACTCGTCCAGGTGCTTGCGCAGGCCGCGCTCGGCCCGCATCCGCAGTCCGCCGCGCGCGTAGGCGCCGAGCCGGTCGGCGTACCGGGCGCAGTCGCCGCCGGCCGTGAGGGCCTGGCTGACGTGGGCCTGGAGGTAGGCCTGCTTGAGGCCCTCGCGGGCGCGGCTGGCGAGGACGGCGGTGGCGTTGGCGGTGAGGCCGAAGAGGGGGGCGACCTCGCTGGGCGACTCCTCCTCGACGGTGGTGTGCCACAGGACGGCCTGCCAGCGTTCGGGCAGCGAGCGGAACGCCTGCATGGCCAGCGACTGTTCGGCCTCCTGCATGGCCCGGACCTCGGCGCCGAGGTCCAGGGTGTCCTGGTCGGAGACCTCGGAGGAGCGGGCGGCGTCGGCGGCGAAGACGGCGAAGTCCTCGACGAGGTGCTCGCGCTTCTGGGTCCTGGCCCAGGTCGCGCCGACCCGCCGGACGGTGGTCATCAGATAGGCGCGGACGGCCTGTTCGGGCCCGGCGCCGCCGCGGACGGCCTGGAGGGTGCGGGCGAAGACCTCGGCGGTGAGGTCGTCGGCGGTGTGCGCGTCCCGGCAGCAGGTCCTGGCGTACCGCCGTACGGCCTCCGAGTGGCGGCGGAAGAGCTCCTCGTAGGCGGAGTCGTCGCCGTCCCGCATGCGCTGGATCAGGTCGGCGTCGGAGGGCGCGAGTTCCCGCGGCGGGGGCAGCACGCCCTCGCCGTCGTCCGCCGGGTCGCCGTCCGCGAGCGGAGCGGGCGCGCCGTCGGTGGCGGGAGGGGGGACGAGGAGGGGCGCGGCTCCGGCCGAGGTGGCCTCGCGCTGCTGCGGCACGCTCGGTTCGCCGGGGCCGCGGGGTGGTCCGTGGGTGCCGGTGGTGAGGCCGCCGGGGCCTCCCTGGCTCGGTACCTGCCGGTCCGGCGGGCCCTCGGCCTCCGCGGCTCCGCCACCGACCAGCGGATCGTCCCGACCGTCACCGCTCATCGCGGAAGCCCCCGTACGCATGCGCAGACCCGAACACCGGGCAAGCCTGCCACACGGCGCGGGCATGCCGAAGCGCCGCGTCCACTTACCACTCGTCCGGGGCGACTTGGCGCACCACGGCGTAACCGCTCACGCGTTCGTGTCACGTCCACTGGTCCATCCGGCCCAGAGGACCGGCCGCGGACCCGACGAGCGGCGGGCGACGAGCGGCGGGTGACGGGCGACCGGATACAGGTACGCACCGGCTACCGGCTACCGGCTACCGGCGCCGGACCACGAGGGTCGGCGCCGGGCGACCGGCGACAGAGGGCGCTACCGCGAGCGCAGGCCCTCCAGGAGGATGTCCAGGAGCCGGGCCGAGGCCGCCGCCTGCTGAACCGGGTCCGGCAGCGCCGGCGCCGAGGTGGCGATGACCAGCAGGACGTCCGCCACGGTCACGTCCGTCCGCAGCTCACCCGCCTCACGGGCCCGGTCGACCAGCCGGCCGACGACCTCCAGGAGCTCCGCCGCACCGGCGTCGTCCCGCTCGCCCGCCGGAACCGCCCGCGGTGCCACCACGCGCGCGTCGGGCTGCTCGCCGAGACCCCGCTGGTACGGCACCCGGGCCGGGCCCTCGGCGTCGTCCACCGACACCGTCGGCTCGTCCACGCCGACCCGCAGCACCTGCGGCGGCAGCAGCCGTCCGGCACCCGAGGCCACCGACGTACGCAGGAACCGGGAGAGCGCCGACCACGGCTCGTCCTCCTGCCCGAGCGCGGCCCGCGCCTGCTCGGTCAGCCGCGCGGTCTCCTCCTCGGCTATCCGCCGCACCAGCACGTCCTTGCTGGGGAAGCGCCGGTACACGGTGCCCACGCCCACGCGGGCCCGCCGCGCCACGTCCTCCATCGGCGCCCCGTAACCGAGCTCGCCGAAGACCTCGCGCGCGGCACGGAGCACGTGCTCCAGATTGCGCTGCGCGTCCACCCGCAGCGGCGCCGCGCGCCCGCCCACGACCGGACCGCCCACGACGGTGCCCGTACCCGCGACGGTGCCGCCGGTCAGCGTGCTCCCGACCGCCGGTGCGGAGGCCACGGCCCCCGCACCCCTGTCGTCGCGCTCCGCGCCGACGACGGACTGCCAACGAGAATCCTGAATCTGCATAAGCGTTCCCCCGCTCATGATGTCTCCCCCCGGAGACTCCCCGCCCTGATACGGGGCTCCCGGCCGGTATGCGCAATCGGTCCACGCGCACGCCGACCCGGCACCCCGACGAACTACGAACATAGTTGAGTCCGGGTCAATTCAGAAGGGGAAGCTCCGTATGGCGAGCCCCCCGATCGGAGCAAGGCGCCGGAGCCGCCGGTTTCACACCCCCCGTCCCACCGCCCACGCCCGCCGTGACCTGCACCGTTGCACTCGGACGCGACGCCCGCGCCACCCCGCGCCTCCGTACCCCTCCGGTCACACAATTCGCCGGGCCTGTGGACAAACACCGGACGGCGATGCCTCATGGGACGGTGACCGAACCTGCGCGCATTCTCGTGGTCGGCGGTGGCTACGTCGGCATGTACACCGCGCTGCGCCTCCAGCGGCAGCTCAGGGCGGAGCTCGGCAGCGGCGCCGCCGAGATCGTCGTGGTCACCCCCGACCCGTACATGACGTACCAGCCGTTCCTCCCCGAGGCCGCCGCCGGCTCCCTCTCGCCGCGCCACGTCGTGGTCCCGCTCCGCCGCGTCCTGGACCGCTGCCGCCTCCTCATCGGCGAGGTCGACTCCATCGACCACGCCAAACGCACCGCGATCCTCACCACCCTCGCCACCGACGAGGAGGGCGCGGGCCCGGTCGCCCTCCGCTACGACGAACTGGTCCTCGCCCCCGGCTCGGTCTCCCGCACCCTCCCGGTCCCCGGCCTCGCCGAACACGGCATCGGCTTCAAGACCGTCGAGGAGGCCATCGGCCTGCGCAACCACGTCCTGGAGCAGCTCGACATCGCCTCCTCCACCCGTGACCCCGCCCTCCGCGACGCCGCCCTCACCTTCGTCTTCGTCGGCGGCGGGTACGCGGGCGTGGAGGCCCTCGCCGAGCTGGAGGACATGGCCCGGTACGCCACCCGCTACTACCACAACGTCAAGCCGGAGGACCTGAGATGGGTCCTCGTCGAGGCGGCCGGCCGGATCCTCCCCGAGGTCGGCGACGAGATGGGCGGCTACGCGGTCCGCGAGCTCCGCGGCCGGAACGTCGACGTCCGCCTGGACACCCGGCTCGACAGCTGCGAGGACCGGGTCGCCGTCCTCAGCGACGGCACCCGCCTGCCCACCCGTACCGTCGTGTGGACCGCCGGCGTCAAACCGGCCCCCGTCCTCGCCGCCACCGACCTCCCCCTCGACGAGCGCGGCCGGATCCGCTGCACCCCGCACCTCACCGTCGCGGGCACCCCCCACGCGTGGGCGGCCGGCGACGCCGCCGCCGTCCCCGACGTCACGGCGGAGGAACCCGGCGCCCCCTGCGCCCCCAACGCCCAGCACGCGGTCCGCCAGGCCAAGGTCCTCGCCGAGAACCTCGCGGCCTCCCTCCACGGCCGCCCGCTCAAGGAGTACGCGCACGCGTACGCCGGCTCCGTCGCCT
This sequence comes from Streptomyces sp. NPDC056503, assembly GCF_042794995.1. Classification (NCBI taxonomy): domain Bacteria; kingdom Bacillati; phylum Actinomycetota; class Actinomycetes; order Kitasatosporales; family Streptomycetaceae; genus Streptomyces; species Streptomyces sp. NPDC056503. The sequence goes on along the minus strand of NZ_JBHTST010000087.1, from coordinate 4,483 downwards.
CCCTCGGCCTCCACAAGGGCGTCGCCCACGTGTACGGACGCAAGCTCAAGGGCTACCCGGCCTGGCTCATGCACCGCGCCTACCACCTCAGCCGGATGCCCACCGCCAACCGCAAGGCCCGCGTCCTCGCCGAGTGGACCCTCTCCGGCCTCTTCAAACGCGAGATCGTCTCCCTCGGCTCCCTGGAACACCCCAGGGCCGAGTTCGAACTCGCGGCCGCCCCACCGCCCCCGCCCCCCGAGACCGGCTCCGACGGGAACGACAAGCCGTCCTCCTGACATCACTGTCAGTGCACTCGTCCACACTGGACGTGTGACCATAGGTGGGCTCACACCTGCACAGCGTGACTCCGCACGGCACCGACACCACGAGGCATACAGATCCGTGAACTTCACCCGTTGGAGCGCCCGGCTCCCCGGCACGCAGCGCCGCGCGGCGCGGGGGACCGAAGGCTCCGTGCCCGCCGCCCGCGGTGAGTACGGTCCGCGGCCGGAGCGACCCACCGAGATCGCCGACGGCACCGGGGGCCCCGAGCACGCGGAGGACACCGTGGACGCCGAGGTCCCCGCCCTGGAGGACTTCTCCGTACGGGACCTCCTCGGCCGGCTCCCCGGCCTCGTCGCCCTCGTGTACGGCCCCGAGCACCGCATCGCGTACGTCAACGAGGCGTACGCCTCCGCCTTCGGCCCCCGCACCCCGGGCGCCCGCGTCGCCGCCACCTGCCCCGAGGCCGAGGAGCTCGGCCTGCTGCCCCTCCTCGACCAGGTCCTGCGCAGCGGCAAGCCCCGCACCGTGAAGTCCCGCCGCACCGCCGACGGCGGCTCGTACACCGTCACCTGCCTGCCCGTCGACAGCCCGCGCCCCGACGGCGCCGGCGTCCTCGTCCACGCCGCCGACGTCACCGACCACGCCGAGGCGGCCGAGCGGCTCCGCGCCAGCGAGCGCCGCCACCGCGAGACCGCCGTCACCCTCCAGCGCTCCCTCCTCCCGCAGGAGCTGGAACAGCCCGACGACCTCCGGATCGCCGCCACCTACCAGCCCGGCGTCGCCGACGCCGCCGTCGGCGGCGACTGGTACGACGTCATCACCCTCGGCGCCGGCCGCACCGCCCTCGTCATCGGCGACGTCATGGGCCGCGGCGTCCGCGCCGCCGCCGTCATGGGTCAGCTCCGCACCGCCGTCCGGGCCTACGCGCGCCTGGACCTGCCCCCGCACGAGGTCCTCCAGCTCCTCGACGGCCTCGCTGCCGAGATCGACGCCAGCCAGATCGCCACCTGCGTCTACGCCGTCCACGACCCCAACGAGGGCAGGCTCGTCTACGCCTCCGCCGGCCACCTCCCGATCCTCGTCCGCGACGAGGACGGCACCGTCCGCAAGGCCGGCGACCCCACCGGACCCCCGCTCGGCACCGGCGGCTGGCTGCACGCCTCCGGCTCCATCGCCCTGCCCCCCGGCTCCACCGCCGTCCTCTACACCGACGGCCTGGTCGAACGCCGCCGCGAGGACATCGACGAGGGCGTCGACGCCCTCGCCCGCGCGCTCGCCGGCGCCAGCGGCACCCCCCAGGTGATCTGCGGCCGGCTGCTCCGCGCCCTCGGCGTCACCGCCGAACACGACGACGACGTCGCCGTCCTCGTCGTCCAGCACCCCGCCCGCGACGGAGCCGACGCCGAGCTCTTCCACAACGCCGCCCTCGAACTCCTCGGCGGCGTCGAGGCCGCCCCCCGCGCGCGTGCCTTCGCCTCCGGAGTCCTCTCCTCCTGGCGCTTCCCCGTCGAGCTCCGCGACCTCGGCGTCCTCGCCACCAGCGAGCTCGTCGCCAACAGCCTCCAGCACGGCACCCCGCCCATGCGCCTGCGGCTGCGCCGCACCGACCGCCGCCTGATCGTCGAGGTCACCGACGGCGACGACCACCTGCCGCGCCGCCGCAGGGCGGAAACGGAGGACGAGGCGGGTCGCGGGATCTCCATCATCGCGACGATCGCCTCGTCCTGGGGAAGCCGCCGCACCCTCGGCGGCGGCAAAGCGGTGTGGTGCGAATTCGCCCTCAAGGAATGAGGGACTAGAGGGCGGCGGTCTCCTTCTCGGGCTGGTGCTGCGCCACCACCCGCGAGGGCCGCACGGCCAGCGAAGGCTGGTTCTGCACCGGCGTGAGCTGCTTGCCGAGCCGCACCGCGAGCACCGTGACGAGCAGCGAGAACAGCACGAAGGTCACGATGTACGGACCGTGCAGCGCCGCGCCCATCGGACCGCCCACGGCGGGACCGACCGCCAGCGCCAGCTGCTTCACCAGGGCGAAGGCGGAGTTGTACGAGCCCACCATCGACTCCGGGGCCAGGTCGGCGACGAGCGGCGCCACGGTCGGCGACAGCATCGCCTCGCCCAGACCGAACAGCGCGTACGTGGAGACGAACGCGGCCGTCGCCATCGCCTGGCTGCCGTGCCCGAGGCCCGCGTACCCGGCGATGATCCACGCCACCGCCCAGATCAGACCCACGGCCGCGATCACCCGGGTGCGCTTGCGGCGCTCCACGAACTTCAGCACCAGGAACTGCGCCAGGACGATCACCGCCGTGTTGGCGGCCAGCGCGAGGCCGAGCGCCGACGGCGCGATGCCCGCGGCCTCGGTGCCGTACGCGGCCAGACCCGACTCGAACTGTCCGTAGCAGGCGAAGAAGAGGACGAAGCCGAGCACGCACAGCTGGACCATCGCCTTGTGGCCCAGCAGCGCCCGGACCCCGCCGCCCTGGGCGCCCCCGGCGGGCCGCGCGCCCTGGAGGGCCGGCGAGCCGCCCGTCCGCGCGGTGCCGACCACCGCGGCGAGGACCAGGAACATCACGGCCTCGATCGAGAACAGCAGCAGGAAGCTGTCCGGCCGGCTCACGTCGACGAGCTGGCCGCCGATCAGACCACCGAGACCCAGACCGAGGTTCTGCAGGAAGAACTGGAGCGCGAAGGCACGGGTCCGCCCGGCGGGCTCGGAGCACCACACGATCATCGTGGCGAGCGCCGGCTGGAGCACCGCCGTCCCCGCACCGAGCAGCGCGGCGGCGCCCACGGCCGCGGGCACGCTCGACGCGAGACCCATCCCCACCGCACCGACCGCGGCCAGCCCGGAGGCGACCAGCAGCACCGGCACGGGGCCGCGCCGGTCGATCGCCCGCCCGCTGAACGGCAGCACCACGAGCGCGGCCATGGCGAAGACGGCCAGCACCACGCCCGCGGTCGTCGCGCCCAGATCCCGCACCTGCGCCACGTACACATAGAGGTACGGCACGGTGAAGCCGAGTCCGAACGCGCTCAGCGCGCTGCCTGCCTGAATCCGGCGCATCGCCGCGCCCCTCGCCTTGGTCACACTCACCCGCTTCGGTCACGGGTTCAGCCCTATACGCCTGAACCCTGAAGACTTAAATCCTAAAGTTCGATCCTTAACAGTACACATAGAAGGACTTCAACGCCAACGAGGACCGTGGGATACTCGCCCTCATGTCCGACACCCCGGAGCGGTCCGCCTCGCAAGAGCCGCAGGAACCGACGCTCGACGAGCAGATCGCCGCCTATCAGCGCGAGTACCGCGAGCTGGACCCCCAGGTGGAGAAGGTGGTCTCCGCCCTCGGCCGGCTGAACCGCCGGATGAACGTGGCGTACGGCCGCCAGCTCGCCGACCTCGGCATCAGCAACGCGGAGTGGGAGGTCCTCAAGACCCTCGTCCTCGCCGGCGCCCCCTACCGTCTGGGCCCCGGAGAGCTGGCCAAGCGCCTCGGCCTCACCCCGGCCGCCATGACCCACCGCATCGACCGCATGGCCGGCGAAGGCCTGGTCACCCGCGACCGGGACGAGAACAACCGCGTCCGCGTGATCGTCGAGCTGACGGACGAGGGCCGCACGAAGTGGCTGGAGGCGATGCGCATGGCCACGGACTTCGAGGAGGAGCTCCTCCAGGACCTCTCCGCCGACGAGCGCGGCGCCCTGGGCGACGCCCTCATCCGCCTCCTGCGCAGGGTCGAGCTGAGCCAGCCCGACGCCGGCGGCCGGCTCACGGACCTCGACTGACCACGTTCGCGCACGTCACCGGAGGGGGGTTGACACCCCCCTGGGGGACGCGTAATGTTCTCCGAGTTGTCACGGAGCCGGAACGGTTCTGCGACAGCCATCCCGCCGCAATAGCGGCACCTCACACCAGCACGATCTCCCGTACGGGATGAATTTCGGCGTGCCGAAATTCAATTCGAACGCCTCGATTATGAGTCGGCCGAAGGAATCCGCTAAGGTTTGAGACGTCGGAACGGCCCAACAGCCGCGAAGACAACCCCCCTGACTGGGAATCAGACGCCGAAAGGATCTGATAGAGTCGGAAACGCCGGAAGGGCCCGGAGCGAAAGCGAAAGGGACCGGAAAGCACCGAGGAAATCGGATCGGAAAGATCTGATAGAGTCGGAAACGAAGGAAGCGCCCGGAGGGCCTGGAAACAGGAACGAAGGAA
>NZ_JBHTST010000086.1:0-35129 GCF_042794995.1 Streptomyces sp. NPDC056503 | reverse complement strand
CCTCGGTGGCACACGCCACCGAGGGGCCCTGCCCGCTGTCCGTGCGCTCAGGCGACCAGGCCGGCGAGCTTGCGCAGCGACTCGTTCAGCGCCGCCGTCGCCGAGTCCTTCAGCTTCCCGGCCATCAGCGAGACCGCCGCGCCGGTGAACTCGCCGTCGATGCGGACCGTGGTCGCCGCGCCCTCGTCCGCGAGGGAGTAGCGGGTGCCGACGATCACCCCCATCGGGCCCTTGCCGCGGATGGCGAGGACCCGGCCGTCCTCCAGCTCCTCGACGGTCCACAGCACCTCGGCCGGGAAGCCCATGAGCTTCATGTTCTCGGTGAAGGTGGACCCGGCGGCCAGGGTCTCCGGGCCGCCGCCGGGGAAGTTGGTGTGGGTGGCGTTCCACTCTCCGTACGAGCCGAAGTCGGTGAGGCGTTCCCACACCTTCCCGGCCGGTGCCTCGATCCGTGCCTCCGCGGTGACTTCGGCCATGACGACCACCCCTTCACGCGTGCCCGCTGGGTTCTGGTGTCGCGGAACGTAGCCGGAGGGGCGTGAACATTCAATACTGATGAACCGTCAGTTCTGCGGCGGCCGGACCCGTACCGCCGATCCACCGGAACTCGGCCGCGTCGAAGGAGTCCGAGACGCGCGGACCGCCGTCCTCCTCGTGGCAGTGGAACGCGGCCCAGAACAGATCGCCCGGCAGCGCCTCCCGGGGTGCGTACACCCGGTACACGAACTGCCGGCCGTCGCACGCGGGCAGACCGACCATCCAGAACACACAGGAAGGACGATCGGCGGCGGCCCGTGGTTGCAACCGGGGCGCGAGGCAAGGCGGCGCGCGCCCCGGAGGGGAAATCGCCCGGATCTCCTCCCCGAGGAGGAGGAGGCGCGCGGACGCGCACGACTCCGGTGGGACGCGGACATGGTTCTCCCGTGGGATGACCCGGGCGGTCGCGGCTGATGAGGTGGCAGGGTGCACCCTTCCGTCCCGTCCCGGCCCCTCACGCCCCCGGCTGCCGCCGGGCCCGCGCCGCTCCTCGCCACCGTGCTCGGCGCCGCCCGCCGCCGGGCCCTGCGGGACGGCGACCGCCAGGTCGACACCGCCCACCTGCTGCACGCCCTCGTCGAGTCGGACCCGGAGGCCCGGGCCGCCTTCGACGGCGAGGAGCGGGTCGCGCGGGTCCTCGGCTACCTCGTCCAGCGTGCGATCGGATACGGGCTCCGCTGGCAGCGGTCCGCCGAGGGCGAGGCCGCCCCGCGCCCGCTGCCCGCCGTGCGGTCCGGGGAGGGGGAGCGCCGCCGCACCTCCCGCTGGTCGCCCGCCGCCGCGGCCGCCCTGGAGGAGGCGCTGCGGCGCGCCGCCGCGCGCGGCGAGGAGCAGCCCCACGGGCTCGACCTGCTGGCCGGGCTCGCCGCCGACCCCTCCAGCCGGGCCGGCGAGGTGCTGCGGCACGCCGGGATCGATCCGCCCGCGCTCGGTGCCCGCGCCGCGGCGCTCGCCTCGGTGATCGCGCCGTGCGGGTCCGGGGCGGGTGTGCTCGACGGTGAGGGCGAGGGCGAGGGGGCTCTCGGGCGGGAGGCGGAGGGCTGAGTTCCGGGGCGGGGAAGGGTTTCCCGGGGGCGCCGTCTCAACAGGTGCGACGGGGGTTACACGCCTGACCTGGTCCTGTCATGATGGCCCGATGCACGCGTCTCAGGGGAGAAGCGCCGGCCTGGGACTCGCCCTGGCCTCGGCCTTCGCATTCGGTGGTTCGGGAGTGGCGGCCAAGCCGCTGATCGAGGCAGGACTCGATCCGCTCCACGTCGTCTGGCTCCGGGTCGCCGGCGCCGCGCTCGTCATGCTGCCCGTGGCCTGGCGCCACCGGGGGCTGCTGCGCCGCAAGCCCGGCCTCCTCGTCGGCTTCGGTCTCCTCGCCGTCGCCGGCGTCCAGGCCTTCTACTTCGCCTCCCTCTCCCGGATCCCGGTCGGCGTCGCCCTCCTCATCGAGTACCTCGCCCCGGCACTGGTCCTCGGCTGGGTCCGCTTCGTCCAGCGGCGGCCGGTCACCCGCGCCGCCGCCCTGGGCGTGGTGCTCGCCGTCGGCGGTCTCGCCTGCGTCGTCCAGATCTGGTCCGGGCTGAGCTTCGACCTCCTCGGGCTGCTCCTGGCGCTCGCCGCCGCCTGCTGCCAGGTCGGCTACTTCGTCCTCTCCGACCAGGGCGCCGACGAGGCCGAACCCGCCGATCCGCTCGGGGTGATCGCGTACGGACTGCTCATCGGCGCGCTCGTGCTCACGGTGGTCGCCCGCCCCTGGGGCATGGACCCGTCCGTGCTCGCCGGCCGCGCCGACCTCGACGGGACCTCCGTGCCGGCCTGGCTGCTGCTCGGCTGGATCGTCCTCGTCGCCACCGTCCTCGCGTACGTCACCGGCGTGGTCTCGGTGCGCCGGCTCTCCCCGCAGGTCGCCGGGGTCGTCGCCTGCCTGGAGGCGGTCGTCGCGACCGTCCTCGCCTGGGTGCTGCTCGGCGAGCACCTGGAGGCCCCGCAGCTCGCCGGCGGCGCGCTCGTCCTCGTCGGCGCCTTCATCGCCCAGTCCACCGCACCCAAGGCGCCGTCCGAGGGGCCGGTCGCGGGCTCCGACGGCGAAGCCGGTGGCGGGGGCCTCCCGGCGGGGCGCGAGGGGGAGTTGTCGGGCCGAAAGCCCACCCCGTAGGGTGACGGCCATGCATGCGACCGTTCTTCCGCCGCCCGCCGCCTAGCGCGCGCGGCACCTTCCTCCCGAAGACGACCGACCGGGCTCGGGCGGGCGACCTTTCGCCCCCGAGCGGTCCGTCGCCGCCCGCGCGCGGAGCAGGCGACCACCCTTCACCCCGGTCCGTCCGCACGGACGACCGTCTTCACGGAGAAACCACGTGTCGAACCCGCACTCCCGCACCGCCGCGCACCCCGCCCTGCCCGTCGGGCGGAGCCTGGTCTACCTCGTCGTCGCCGGACTCGCGTGGGGCACCGCCGGCGCCGCCGGCTCCCTCGTCTTCCGGAACAGCGACATGGGCCCCCTCGCCCTCTCCTTCTGGCGCTGCGCCGGCGGGCTCCTGCTGCTCCTCGCCGTCCCGGCGCTGCGGCTCCTGAGGCCGGGGCGTCCCCGGACGGCCGCCACCGCGTCCGCTGCCGCCCCCGCAGGCCCGGCCGTCGTCGAGACGCGCCGGACGCGGCTGATCCGCATCGTCGGCACCGGGGTCGGACTCGCGGTCTTCCAGACCGCCTACTTCGCCGCCGTCGAGTCCACCGGGCTCGCCGTCGGGACCGTCGTGACCCTCGGGGCGGGGCCGGTGCTCATCGCGGTCGGCGCCCGCGTCACCATGGGCGAACGCCTCGGCCTCGGCGGCCTCGCGGCCGTCGTCGGCGCCCTCGCCGGGCTCGCCGTCCTCGTCCTGGGCGGCGGGGGAGCGGAGGTCCGGCTCGCCGGTGTCGGCTACGCGGTGCTCTCCGCCGGCGGATTCGCCTCCCTCACCCTGCTGACCCGGTGGCTCGGCCGCGCCGGCGCCGGCGCCGCCGGCTCGCTCGCGGGCACCGCGTGGACCTTCGGCGTCTCGGCGCTCGTCGTGCTGCCCCTCGCGGTGGCCGAGGGGCTGCTGCCGCACACCGAGGACGTGGTCCGGCTGCTGCTCCTGCTGCTGTACGTGGCGGCCATCCCGACGGCCCTCGCCTACGCGCTGTACTTCGCGGGCGCCGCGGTCGTCCGGGCCGCCACCGTCTCCGTGATCATGCTCCTGGAGCCGGTGAGCGCGGCGCTGCTCGCCGTCACCCTCCTCGACGAGGAACTGACGGTGACGACCGTGCTCGGCACCGTGCTGCTGCTCGCGGCCGTCACCGGGCTGGCCCTGGCCGAGGCGCGGTCGGCCGCGCGCCGTCGCCGGGCCGTCCGGCCCGCGGCCGTGTAGCGGTACCGTCCGCGCCGGCCGCCGGATCAGCCTTCGGCGGCCGGGCGGCGGAGTTGGTGGGTCCGGGCGGCGAGGTCGTTCGGACCGGCCCGTTCCGCGAGCCGGGCCGCGACCCGGGTCCGCACCTCGGGCGCTTTGTTGCCCCCGTACTTGAACTTCGCGCGCACCTCCGTCACCTCCAGGCTCAGCCCCCGGATGCCGGAGAGCAGCCGGCCGAAGGGCGCCTCGCCGGGCGCGACCCGCGCGGTCCCGCCGTCCGGCTGGAAGTGGCCGACCTGCCGGTTCAGCAGGTCGGCCTTCTCCGCGGGGTCGTCCACCACGCGCGCGACGCAGTGCAGTTGCACGGCCGCGTAGTACGAGGTCGGGGTCCCGTGCTCGGGGGGCGCGCCCTCGGGGGCCGTCCAGGGGCCGGGGACGTACACGTAGTCGTCGACGACGCTGAGCAGCACCCGCGGGTCGGCCTCCAGGGCGCGCCAGAGCGGGTTGGGGCGGGCGAGGTGGGTGAGCACCCTGCCGTGCGGGCCCGGCTCGGTCTCGTACCGGAAGTGCGCGGGCTGCACCAGGGGCGGCTCGCCGGGCAGGCCGTTGACGGCGATCTGGCCGAAGTCGTGGCGGGCGAGCCAGTCCTGCCACTCGGCCGGGTCGCCGGCGGCGTCCCAGGGGTGGATGAGCATGCCGTCCCCCTCAGAGCGCGGTCAGGTAGGCGGGCAGGGAGATCGCCGGGTCCAGGTCCGCCGACGGGACGGGGGTGCCGGTGCGCGGGGCGACCGGGACCACGCCCGCCCAGTGCGGCAGGGTCAGGTCCTCGGCGTCGTCGTTGGGGCCGCCGGCGCGGACCTTGGCCGAGACCTCCTCCAGGTCGAGCCGGATCACGGCGGTGGCGGCGAGCTCCTTGGCGTCGGCGGGCCGCGAGTCGGCCGCGCGGCCGGGGACGACCTGGTCGACGAGCGCGTCGAGCGCGGCGCGCAGCTCCTCGGGGTCGGTGACCTGGTGCGCGGTGCCGTGGACGACGACCGAGCGGTAGTTGAGCGAGTGGTGGAAGGCGGAGCGGGCCAGGACCAGGCCGTCGACGTGGGTGACGGTGAGGCAGACGGGGAGGCCGGTGTCGGTCTCGGCGTCGGTGTCGGGGGTCGGGGCCGGGACGCCGGCCATGCGGAGCGGGCGGGAGCCGGTGGAGCCGTGGACGTAGAGCCGCTCGCCTATCCGGCCGTAGAGGGTGGGGAGCACGACGGGCGCGCCGTCCCGTAGGAAGCCGAGGTGGCAGACGTACCCCTCGTCGAGGATCGCGTGGACGAGTGCCCGGTCGTAGGAGGCGCGCTGCCGGGAGCGCGTGGGCACGGTGCGGTCGGTGGGGGTGTAGCTGTCGGCGCTGCCCGTGGCGCTGGTGGTGGCGGTGCTGCTCATGGTTCGGCTCCCCTTGCCCCTTGTATTGCACTAGTGCATAATGTGGTTTGTGCTAGGAGAGTATCGGATCGAAGGTCGTCGCGCATCGGAGATCGCCGCCAGCGTGGAGCGGGGGGTGGGGGCCGGGGCGCTGGAGCCCGGCCAGGCGCTGCCGCCCATGCGGGAGTTGGCCGCCGAGCTGGGGGTGAACCCGAACACGGTCGCCGCCGCCTACCGGACCCTGCGGGAGCGCGGCGTCATCGAGACGGACGGGCGGCGCGGCAGCCGCGTCCGCCCCCGGCCGGCCACCACCGCGCGCGGCTCGCTGCGCGTCGAGGCGCCGCCGGGGGTGCGGGACATCAGCGGAGGCAACCCCGACCCCGCCCTGCTGCCACCGCTTCACGACGCCCTCGCCGAGGCGGCGCGGCGGTACGCCGTGCGGCCGGGCATGTACGGCGAGGCCCCCCTCGACCCCGACTTCGCGCGGCTCGCCCGCGCCGCGTTCGACGCGGACGGGGTCCCCGGCGGGCCCGTCGGCGTCGCCTCCGGCTCCCTCGACGCGATCGAGCGGGTCCTCGCCGCGCACCTCAGGCCCGGCGACGCCGTCGCCGTGGAGGACCCCGGCTGGGGCAGCCTCCTCGACCTCGTGCCCGCCCTCGGACTCCGTCCCGTACCCGTCGCCGTCGACGACGACGGACCGGTCGCGGCCCAGGTCGAGCGGGCGATCACCCGCGACGGCGTCCGCGCGGTGATCGTCACCGACCGGGCGCAGAACCCCACCGGCGCCTGCCTCGGCGCCGAGCGCGCGGAGCGGCTGCGACGGGTGCTCGCCGCGCACCCCGGTGTGCTGCTCGTCGAGGACGACCACGGCCACGGGATCGTCACCCGGCGCCTGCGGCCGCTCGCCGGGGTCACCGACCACTGGGCGCTCGTCCGCTCGGTCGCCAAGGCGTACGGGCCGGACCTGCGCATCGCCGCGTTCACCGGTGACGCCGAGACCGTCGACCGGGTCCTCGGCCGGCAGCGCCTCGGCCCCGGCTGGGTCAGCCGCCTCCTCCAGCAGGCCGTCGTCCACCTGTGGGCCACGGGGGCGGTCGACCCCGAGACCGTCGCCGACGCGTACGGGGAGCGGCGCGACGCCCTCGTCCGGGCGCTCGCCCTGCGGGGCGTGGAGGCCCACGGGCGCAGCGGCATGAACGTCTGGGTGCCGGTCGCCGACGAGACCGGCGCCGTCGCGCGGCTGCTCGCCGCGGGCTGGGCGGTCGCCCCCGGCGCCCGCTTCCGCATCGCCTCCGGCCCCGCCGTCCGCCTGACGGTCTCCCCGCTGTCCTCCCGGGACATCGCCCCGCTGGCGGACGCCGTGGCCGGAGCGGCGGGCCCGGCCCCCGCCCGGAGCTACGGCTGACGGGCGTCCCGGGGCCGGGGCGGTGTCGGACGGGTGTGGAAGAGTCCTCCGCATGACGACTCGGGAGCGGCGGGACGACGCGCGGCGCGCGATACGGGGACGGGACGCGTGGGAGGCCTTCGTGGTCCGGACCGACTTCGGCGACGAGGCCGCGTGGCGGGCGGTGCTCGCGGAGCTCGGGCGGCCGGACGGTGATGTCGATGTCGATGCCGATGCCGATGCCGACGTCCGGGTGCTCGACGCGCCGTTCTGGGCGGGGGCGAGCGTGGAGGAGGTGCTGGCCGCCGTGGAGGACGACGCCGGCCCGAGCGTCGTCTTCCTCGCCGACCGGCACACCATGGGGTCGCCCGTACGGGCCCTGCTCGCCGTCGACACGCTGGGGGAGGACGAGAGGGCGCTCGACCCCGACTTCTCCCAGGAGCTCGTCGAGTCGCCGGCGCCGCGGGAGTTCCGGCTCACGCCGTCCGCCGTCCACGGGGTCCACGCCAACCTGGAACTCGGCAACCTGGGGTTCGAGGAGTTCGCCGAGGAGGCGGCGGCGGGGGCCAGCGGGGTGCTGGGTCCCGCCTGATGCCTGATGCCTGATGCCTGATGCCTGATGCCTGATGCCTGATGCCGGACGCCGGACGCCGGACGCCGGACGCCGGACGCCGGACGTCGAGGTCAGGGTGACGGTGGCCGGGTGACCGGCCCGGCCGATCGGGCCCCGGGGCCGGTCAGGTGCGGCTCGGGGTCTTGAGGGGGGTCTTCGCCGGGGTGGGAGCGGGGTGGGCGGGGGCGGGGACCGGGGTCCGGGTGCGGCGGGAGGCGCGGGTCTGGGTGAGGGCCGCGCCGAGGAGGACGACGGCGGCGCCCACGGGGGTGTTCCAGCTGAGGTGTTCGTCCAGGAAGGCCACGCCCGCCGCCGTGGCGATGACCGGGATGAAGTACGTGACCATCGAGGCCGTCGTCGGGCCGACCTCCGCGACCACGCCGTACTGGAGCAGCATCGCGTAGCCGGTGCCGAGGGCGCCGAGGGCGATCACCGCGAGGAGCGGGAGGAGCTCGACGGAGTCGGGCAGGGTGGTGAAGAGCGGGGTGACGAGGGCCAGTTGCAGGGTGGCCACGCCGACCTGCGCGGTCGCCAGGGACAGGTGCGAGGAGCCGGAGCCGCTCAGGGTGCGGCGGACGTAGATCCAGCCGACGGCGTAGCTGAAGGACGCCAGCAGGGCCAGCGCCGTGCCCGTCACGTCGAGGCCGGAGAAGCCCTGCCACGCGCCGAGGACCGTCAGGACGCCGACGAAGCCGAGGCCGAGGCCCGCCGCGCGCACCCGGGTGGGACGGTCCTCCGAGAGCGCCACCAGCGAGAGGACCATGCCCCACAGCGGGGTCGTCGCGTTGCAGATCCCCGCCAGCGTCGACGGGATCGTCAGCTCCGCGTACGCGAAGAGCGAGAACGGCAGCGCGTTGAGCAGGAACGCCGCGACCGCCAGGTGACCCCAGGTCCTGGCCCCGCGCGGCAGCCGGTCCCGCTTCACCACCAGCGCCACGGCCAGCACCGCCGTACCGAAGAGCAGCCGGCCGAAGGTCACCTGGAAGGGCGCGAAGCCGTCCGTGCCGACCTTGATGAACAGGAAGCTGAAGCCCCAGATCAGGGCCAGCAGGCCGAAGCGGACCCGCCAGTCGAGGAGGGGCGAGGGGGTGGGGGCGGGGACGGCTTCGTGGCTCATGCACTCAGGGTGACGGGCACGACCTCGTAGGACAAGCGAGATTGTGTCGACCCTTTCCCTTAGCATTGCTTACATGTTGAACTTGGAGCGCCTGCGCACCCTCGACGCCGTCGCCCGGCACGGCTCCGTCAGCGGAGCCGCGGACGGCCTGCACGTGACGACCTCCGCTGTCTCCCAGCAGCTGTCCAAGCTGGAGCGGGAGGTGGGCCAGCGGCTCCTCGCCAAGAACGGGCGCGGGGTGCGGCTCACCGACGCCGGGCAGCTGCTCGCCGAGCACGCGGCCCGGATCCTCTCCCACGTCCAGCTCGCCCAGGCCGACATCGAGGCCCAGCGCGGCCAGGTCGTCGGCGAGGTGCGGCTCGTGGGCTTCCCGACCGCCGCGCGCGGCCTCTTTCCCGCCGCCCTGGCCGCCCTGCGCGCCCGCCACCCCGATCTGCGCGTCCGCACCGCCGAGTTCGAGCCCGAGCACGGGGTGCGGGCGGTGCTGCGCGGCGACGCGGACCTGGCGATCGTCCTGGACTGGAGCAACCGGCGGGCGCCGGTCCCGGGCGAGCTGGAGCGGGCCCACCTGCTCGACGACTCGGCGGACGTGGCCCTGCCGGCCGGGCACCGGCTGGCCGGGCGGGAGGCGGTGGACCTCGTGGACTTCGCCGACGAGGAGTGGGTGTCCTGGCCGGAGGGGGAGTTCTGCCACGACTGGCTGATGTTCACCCTCCGCTCCCAGGGCATCGAGCCCCGCATCGCCCACTTCGCGGGCGAGCACCACACCCAGCTCGCGCTCGTCGCCGCCGGACTCGGCGTGTGCGTGACGCCCCGGCTCGGCCGCCCGCACCCCGAAGGGGTCGTCTGCGTGCCCGTACGCCAGCAGATGCGCCGGCACATCTACGCCACCTGGCGCACCGACGCCGGCCGCCGGCCCTCCCTGCGCGCCGTGGTCGAGGCGCTGCGGGAGGCCGGGCGGCCGCACGCGGGCTGAGCCCGCCGCGGGGCGCGACGCCGGGGCGGACGCGGGTACCGGCGCCGCGACGCCGGGGTGCCGGGGTGCCGGGGTGGTGGGGTGGTGGGTGTGAGTGGTGGGGCCCGGGCCCGGGCGCGGGCCGTGGGGCCCGGGCGGGCGGGCGTGGCCGTGGGGCCCGGGCGGCGGGTGTGGGCTACAGCGTCGCGAGCTTGCGGAAGTCCCAGGAGGCGATCGCGTCCGGGGTCAGCCGGAGCCAGGCGTGTCGGCCGTCGTGCGGCATGGCGTCGAGGCCGAAGTTCCTGGCCGCGAAGAGGCGTTCCACCGCGTCGAGTTCCGGGCACGGCTCGCCCGTGCGCGGCGCCTCGCCGACGAAGACCGCCGTCCCCGACAGCTCGGCCCCGCGCAGCTCGCCGTACTCCTCGCCGTCGTCGACCAGGACGGAGAGCCTGGGATCGGCCCGCAGCTCGGACCAGCGGCGGCTGCGGGTCAGCGAGTAGAGCCAGAGCGAGGTGCCGTCCCACGCGTACCAGAGCGCGCTGAGGTGGGGGCGGCCGTCGGCGGAGACGGTCGCGACCCGGCAGGTGCGCTGTTCGGCGAGGAAGGAGTCGAGCTCCGCCGGGGTCATCATGATCCGGCGGCCATGGCGCTGTGCGACGGTCATCGTCCGCACCCTTCTGGATTTCTGATGAGACGTCAGAAATCATGGGTGCGTGTCCGCGCCGGTGCAAGAGGCGGCGGCGAGGCGCCGAGGCGAGGGGGAGCGATGGGCCGGAGGGAAGAACTCGACGAGCGGCTGCGCCCGGACGGGGCCGTGCTGCTCACCGTGGAGTGCCAGCAGGGGGTCGTCGGCGCGGAGAGCGCCCTGCCCGAACTCGCCGCCGTCGCCCGGAAGTCGGGCGCTCTGGCCAACGTGGCCCGGCTCGTCGACGCCGCCCACGGCGCCGGCGTCCAGGTGGTGCACGCCGTCGCCGAGCGGCGCCCCGACGGACGCGGCTCCAACGGCAACGCGCGCCTGTTCCGGGCCGCGGCGCGGCTTCCCGTGCAGCAGTACAGCGGCTCCTCGGCGGTACGGATCGCGGAGCCGATCCAGGTGGCCGACGAGGACCTGGTGGTGCGGCGGCTGCACGGTCTGTCGCCGCTGGCCGGCACGGACGTGGACGCGCTGCTGCGCAACCTCGGATGCCGGACCCTCGTCGTGACCGGCGTGTCCGCCAACGTGGCCGTGCCCAACGCCGTCTTCGACGCGGTCAACCTGGGCTACACCGTCGTCGTGCCCGAGGACGCCATCGCGGGGGTGCCGGCCGACTACACCCCCGCGATGATCCGCCACACCCTCTCCCTCGTCGCCACCATCGCGACCACCGACGACCTGCTCGCCGCCTGGAAGGCGCCGAGGCGTCCGGCCACCGGGCCCGCGGGGGCGGCCGGCGGCGCCGGCCGGGGGTAGGCCTCCGGCTCAGCCGAAGGAGATCTCCTCGCCCTTCACCTCGATCGGCTCCGGCGGCAGCGAGGACGTCGCCGGACCCGACTTCACGCTGCCGTCCGAGATGTCGAACCTGCTCTGATGGCACGGGCAGACGATCACGCCGTCCTTCACCTCGCTCACCGCGCATCCCGCGTGCGTGCACTTCGACGAGAACGCCTTGAACTCCCCGGCCTTCGGCTGGGTGATGACGATCCCCTTGCCGGCGAGGACCTTGCCGCCGCCCACCGGGATCTCCCCGGTCGTCGCGAGCGGACCCTCCGGAGCGCCGTCCGCGCCCCCCGTGCCGGTGTCGCCCTCCGCGTTCGTCCCGCCCCCGCAGGCGGTCAGTGCCGCCGCCGCGAGTCCCGCCCCGCCGGCCGCGACCACGGTCCGCCGTGCCACTCCGCTCATGCCTGCCCCTCTCGATGCACCGCTGCGTGTTCCGGGAGCGACGGTAGACGGAGTTGCTGTGACGTACGCCCTGTTCGGCACAGACTCCCCCCAGCTGCCTTACAGTCTGCATGAGAGTGTCCGAACCTGGACATCCAGTAGGTGAAGTGTCAAGCCGCCGAGGATCCGGCGGGGACCGGCGCGGCCGGAACGGAGGCGGCGGCATGCGGACGGGGTCGGTCGGCGCCCATCACGTACGGGCCGTGGTCCTGGGCGCCCAGCGGCGCGGGGTGGACGCCGGGCCGCTGCTCGCGCGCGCCGGACTGCCGGCCGAACTCCTCGCGGAGCCCGGCGCGGGCGGACCCGACCGCGTGCCCTCCGCGCGGTTCGGACGACTGGTCCGGCTGGTCTGGGCGAGCCTCGACGACGAGCTGATCGGCTTCGGCGGCGCGCCCACCCGGGTCGGCACCTTCGCGATGATGGGCCACGTCGTCGTCCACGGCAGCCGCGACCTGCGCGAGGCCCTGCACCGCGCCCGGGCCTTCTACTCCCTCTTCCCCGGCGGGCCCGGCTTCCGGCTCGTCGAACCGGCCGCGCCGACGGGGGAGTGCGACGGCCCCGACGAGGCCCGGCTGGAGTTCGACGTCTCCGGGTACGACGACCCCCTCCACTTCGGCGTCGAGGCCACCGTCCTCGTCGCCCACCGCTTCGCCGGCTGGCTCGTCCGCCGCCGGATCGGCCTGCGCCGGGTCGAGTTCGCCCACGCCGCGCCGCGCCACTCCGCCGAGTACGCCCCGCTGTTCGGCGCCCCCTGCGTCTTCGGCGCCCGGCGCACCGCCGCCGTCTTCGACCGCGCCGACCTCGACGAACCCGTCCTGAGGGACGCGGACGCGCTCAAGGGCTTCCTCCGCCGCGCCCCCGACGCGATGCTGGTCTGCTCGGAGTGGGGGAGCAGCGCCACCGGGCGGGTGCGCCACCTCATCGGGCGGGCGCTGCCGGCCGGGCCCGTGCCCACCCCGGAGGAGCTGGCCGAGCGGCTCTCGGTCAGCCCGCAGACCCTGCGCCGTCGCCTGGCCGCGGAGGGCACCACGTACCAGCGGGTGCGCGACCAGGTGCGGCGGGATCACGCCATCGCGGAGCTCACGGCGGGACGGGTCTCCATCGAGCGGCTCTCCCGGCGGCTCGGCTTCTCCGAACCCAGCGCCTTCCACCGGGCGTTCCGCCGCTGGACCGGCGAGACCCCCCGCGCCTACCGGGTCCGGGACGGCGACGCCGCCCCCGGCTCCGTACCCCCGCCCTCGTCGACGCGCGGTCAACAAGGCTGAGCGGTACGGTCACAGCCGCCGTCCGCCGCCCGGCCTACCGTCCCGCCATGACCGAATTCGACCGGTCCGGGGCCGTGCCGCGCCCCGGCCGACACGGTGGCCGGAGCGGTCCCCGGTGAGGGCGGGCCGGGTCCTCGGCGCCGTCCTCGGGACCGGCGCCCTGCTCTGTCTGCTCGCGGGAGTGGCCGTCACCGCCCTCGGCGTCCGGGTCGACGGGTCGAGCATGGACCCGACCCTGCGCCCCGGCGACCGGATCCTCGTCTCGCCGGGCTCGGAGGGGCGGGTGCGCCGCTTCGACGTGGTCCTGCTGCGCGGCGGCCGGCAGGACTCCCTCATGGTGAAACGGGTGATCGGCCTGCCCGGCGACCGGGTGGCGATCGCGTCGACCGGCGAGGAGCCCTTCCAGGTCCTGCTCCAGGAGGGCGGCGAGGGGCCCGTGCGCCGGGTGGTCGCGGCCCAGTGGGCCGACCGCGCCCACCGCGCGGGCACGTGCTGCTCGGCGGAGGGCACCCGGTCGGCGCGCGCGGAGCTGCGGACCGTACCGGAGGGCGCCTTCTTCTATCTGGGCGACAACCCCGATCTCTCGGACGACTCCCGCCAGTACGGCTGGGGCGCGATCGACCGGGTGGAGGGACGGGTCGGACTGCGCGCCTACCCCGTCTCCGCGGCGCCGGGCCTCGGCAACCGGCCCGTCCTGGAGGAGTACGCGGGTCCCCCGCCGCCGTAGGAGGGCGGCCGGCGCGACGGGTTCAGGCGCGTGCCGTGCCCGCCGGGAGCCGCTCCGTGCCGGTGCTGAGGGCGACGCGTACCGCCGTGTCCGCGATGCGGCGGGCCGACTCCTCGGGGGAGGCGGTGGCCTGGACGACATGACTCGCCGTCAGGCGGACCGCCGTGTCCACCGCCAGCTCGCGCGCGACCGGGTCGATCGAGGGCCAGGTCTCCGCCACGTAGGTCCCGGCCATCGCCGTCGCCAGCTCGAAGGCGGCGGCCGACCGGGTCGTCAGATAGGGGAGGAGGCCGCCCTCGCCGGTGCTCGTCAGCATCGCCTTGATGAGCGGATTGCGGCCGGCCAGCGTCAGCGTGAAGCCGACGGCCGCCTCCACGGCCGCGCGGAGGTCGTCCGGGTGCGCGTCCAGGCCCTGCTGGATGCCGACCAGGCAGCGCTCCAGCTCGCGGTGGAACAGGGCCTCTCCGACCGCCTCCTTGGACGGGAACTCGGAGTACAGGGTCTGTCGGCTGACGCCCACGTCACCGGCGAGGTGCGCCATGCGCAGCTTGTCGAAGCCGTGCTTCGCGACCCGCTCGAAGGCGGCGTCCAGCAGGCGTTCGCGCAGCAGTGTCCGGACGGTCTCCCTGAAGCGTGCCATCGCGCCAGCCTAGAGCAGCTCCCGGACCCGCCAGAGGTGGCGACGGATCCATGAAGAGTGTCCGAACTATTGACACAACTTCTTGGAGTGTCCAATTCTCGAACAGGCATCAGCTGAGTGTCCGTCGTCCTCGGCCTCCGGCCCCGGACGTCCGGCCGTCCCCCGTCCCCGCCCCGCGCCCTCCGCGCGGACCGAAGGTTGGAGAACCCTCGTGCAGAACGAACCCAGAGGCGTCACCCGCTGGCGCAGATCGGCCTTCCTCGCCGTCCCCGCCTGCGCGGCGGTCGCGGCCATGGCCACCGCGATGGTGCAGGGCGCCCTCGCGGCGAACCTCTCCCTGACCAGCGTGCCGTTCACCCTCAGCTCCAAGACGGTGGCGGCCCCCCAGGGCATCGGCGCGGTCATGCACACCATCGACGCCGGCGGCGCCAAGGGCGCCGCGCAGGTCGGCATCGCCAAGGCCGGTCTCGACGGGATCTGCGTCCACGCCACCCAGTCGGTCGACCTCCCGGTGATCGGCAGCCTCGGCACCTGGTCGCTCAACATCTCCTCGCCCGCCGCCCCAACCCCGCTCACCAGCGACCAGCTGGTCAACGGCGCCGGGCTCCAGGCCAACAAGCTCATCCTCGACGCGCAGGCGCTCAAGGCGGCGACCGCCACCCTGAACGCCGGCGACGCCACCCCGAACGTCATCGGCGCCGCGGCCGACGGCGCCGGCATCAAGGCCACCGGCATCCAGGACGGCTCCGCGGGCCAGTTCGGCCTCGACGCCACCGGTGGCCGCACCGACATCAGCAACCTGAACGCCGACGCGAACGGTGCCACGATCGCCGGAGCCATCACGCTCCCGGACCTCGCGATCGCCATCAAGCACGGCGACACGGGCTGCTGACACCCCCTCCGCACCGCGTGAGCACCACCGCGCGACCGCACCAGCGCACCACCGCACCACCGCACCACCCGGACCGGGACGGCGCGCCACCGCGGGGCGCGCCGCCCCGGGACCGCCCGCCCGCTCGCCCCACCCTCCGTCGAACGCCCCTGCGAGGTCCCTGTGAGGTCCCTGTGACGACCATCGACCCGCCCGCCTCCGAGCCCCCCGGGCCGCCGCTCTCCGCCCCGGCCCGAGCCCGTCGGGCCTTCCGCCGCTGGCGCCGCACCCGGCCGTTCTGGGCCGCGACGTGGACCGCCCTCGGCGGATTCGTGATCTTCTTCCTGCCGATGGCCCCGCTGGGCCGGATCCTCCAGGTCGGCGTCGGCGGCATCGCCGGCATGGCGGGCGGCGTCGTCATCATGGCGATGGCCCTGCTCGTCCTCGCCCTGCCGAGCCAGCGCCACACCGCCGGCACCATCGCCGTCATCGCCGGTGTGGCCTCGTTCCCCCTCTCCAACCTCGGCGGTCTCTTCGTCGGAATGGGCCTCTCCGTCCTGGGCGGCGCCATGGCCTTCGGCTGGCTGCCCGAGAAGCCCGCCCGGCGCGGCGGCGGTCTCCTCCGCCGGCGTCCCCGCGCCACCGACGGGACCCCCGTGTCCCCCGCGTCCGTAGGGAGCGGCTCCGCATGAACCCCCTCCACGCAGGCCCCCGCAAGGCGGGCGGTCCGCTTGCCCGGCTCGGGTCCGAAGGCGTCCGCGCCGCCGCCGACTGGAACGCCCGGATGCTCGCCGAGGCCGCCGACGGCACCCGCCGAGGCACCCGCTGGGGCCGCGGCGCCCTCGCCCTCGTCCCCTCCTGCCTCGCCGTCGGCGCGCTCGGCGCAGCCCTCGCGCAGGGCGCCCTCGCCGCCAACTTCAGCGTCACGGGGCAGCCGTTCACCCTCACCTCCAACGGCGTCTCCGGCAGCGGCTTCGGCGCCATCGTCAACACCCCCGCCGTGGGCCGCCCGGACGGCACCTCCACCACCGACACCGCGATGGCGCGGGTCGGTTTCGCCAGTGCCGGCCTGGCCGGACTGTGCGGGATCGTCCACCAGTCGATCGCGGGGGTGCCGTACTCGCTCCTGCTGACCGGCGGTCAGAAGGTGACCGCGACCCCGCCCGCGACCTTCACCACCGACATCGACGCCTCGAACCTCTACATCCAGGCCACCGAGCTCCAGGCCTACGGCCCCACCACCCTCCAGAACGCGGTCCTCGGGCAGTCCGCCGACCAGGTCACCGTCGCCGGCAAGCCGCTGACCGGCGCGCTCCCCGGCGGCTTCGGCCTCGGCTCGGCCGGCGGCGAGGGCGGCAGCTCCATCAAGCTGCACGGGCTCAACGCCACCGCGTACGACGCCGAGATGGCCGGAGCGCTGGTGCTGCCCGACCTGAGGCTGAAGGTCGTCGCCGGAACGGCCACCACATGCTGAGCCGGGCGAGCGCGGCGTACGCCCGGATCTCCGCCGCCCACGCGTGGTTCCGGGCCTTCCGCCGCACCCGCCCGTTCTGGGGCGGGGTCTGGATGGTGGCCGGCGGCTGGACCGTGCTCAAGTTCTCGCTCAGCTCGGTGCAGCTCATCGTCAGCACCGGCTTCGGCGGCGTCGCCGGCTACCTCGTGGGCGGCGGGATGATCCTCTGCGGACTGATCCCGCTCGCCGCCCCCCGGCAGCGGTACACCTTCGGGCTCATCGGCTGCGTCCTCGCCGTGGTCTCGCTCGTCGTCTCCAACCTCGGCGGCTTCCTCCTCGGCATGGCCCTCGGCGTCCTCGGCGGCTCCATGACGGTCGGCTGGGGCGCCAGGCGACCGCGGGCGGCACGCGCCGCCGGGGGCGTACCCGAGGCGGTGGAGGGATGACAGGCGCACGGGGGAGGCGCGAGACGGTCGCCGTCGTGGCCGCGCTGCTGCTCGCCGTCGCCACCGCCCTCGCCTCCGGGCGGCCGAGCAGCGCCGCGGGACGGCCGCCCGCCGCGGTGGAACCGCTCGGCGTCCCGTTCCTGCCCAGCCCGTACCCGCTGCGCGTGACGATCGACAGCATGGTCGCCGTCTCCCTGACCGTCGACAAGGGCGTCACCATCCGGCTCTCCGACGGCACCACCCGGGTCACCAACAAGTACACCTTCACCAAGCTGAAGATCCGCTCGCACATGAACGTCACCCAGCGGGCCGACGGCCACACCCTCGTCATCGACGTGCCGGACGAGGGCTCGCTCGGCGGCTACGACAGCGCCGGCAAGCCCGAGACGACCACGATGTGGGGGACCATCACCCACGTCTGCGTCCGGGTCCTGTTCAAGATCTGCGGGGTCCAGGGGCTGCTCGACTTCTTCGGCTCGCTCATCCCGCTGACCGCGGGCGCCGAGGAGTTCGAGGGCGACATCTACGCCATCCGGACCGTCGACGACCACGCCGCCCTCGACTCCACCGACAACCCCGTCCACCTCCCCGGAACGATCACGGTGACCACGCCATGAGCCGTCAGGAACCGCCCCGTCCCGAGGGGCGCACCCACTGGTGGCGCACCCTCGCCGTCGCCGTCCCCGCGCTCCTCGCCGCCGGCGGGCTCGGCTCGGCGATGGCCACCGGCGCGCTCGCCGTCGGCCTGCGCGTCCAGGACCGGCCCGTCGGCTTCACCACCGGCAGCCTGTACGGGACGCAGTACGGCGCGGCCGTCGTCGACCAGGAGGTCGTACGGCCCGACGGCACGGCCGGCAGCGTGCGGGTGCTGCGGATGGGCTTCGCCGACGGCGTCCTCAACGGGCTCTGCATCAGCCGGCTCCAGCAGATCGCGGGAGCCACGTACACCCTGCTGCTCACGCTCGGCGACGACGACCCCGGCTCCTGGGAGATCCGCACCCGGAACACCGTCCTCGACCTCAGGAACGCGACCGGGGAGCTCGACATGGACGGCATCGTCGACCTCAACGTCAACGGCGCCGACGTCCGCACCGTCAAGGACGCCTCCGGCGCCTACGTCCCCAACCCGCTGGGCGCCCCGCAGCACCGCTTCGGCATCCAGGCCCGCTACGCCAAGTTCGACCGGATCACCGGCACCGCGCAGGACTTCCAGATCCCGGGGCTGCTCACCACGCCCGGGCTCAGGCTCTCCGTGAGGCCCGGCGCGGTCGCCTGCCCCGCCCCGGCCGCCCCCACCGGGACCCCGGGCACGCCGTGAGGCCGGCCGAGGAGGGCGAGCGGCCGGGCGAGGAGGTCGCCGACCGCGCCGGTTCCCGGCCCGCGGCGGCGCCGGCCGGGTGGGCTCAGTCGACCGGCTCACCGGGCTGGTCGTGGGTGGCGCAGTGGATGCCGCCGCCTCCGGTGGCGATGGTGTCGATGTTCACCTGTACGACGTCCCGCTTGGGGAAGTGCTCCCGGAGGATGCCCCGGGCGCGGTCGTCGGCCTTCCGGTCGCCGAACTTGGGCATGTACACCGCGTCGTTGCCGACGTAGAAGTTCGCGTAGGTCGCGAGGAAGTCGTCGCTGTAGCCCGAGATCCGGTCGGGGTCGGGCTGCGGGAGGTCGACGACCTCGAAGCGGCGGCCCTTCGCGTCGGTCGCCTCGCCCAGCACGGACGCGGCCTCGTCCGAGGAGCGCGACCAGGAGTCGGCGGGCGTGCCGGGGAAGGCCCGGTCGAGGAGGACCACTCCGGGGGCGGTGAACCGGACGAGGCTGTCGACGTGCGCGTCGGTGATGTCCTCGCCGCGGACCCCCTTCAGCCAGATCACCTTCTCCATGCCCAGGAGCTCCTTGAGGTCGGCCTCGATCTCGGCGCGGCTCATGCCCGGGTTGCGGTTGTCGTTGACGATCGAGCTCTCGGTGATCAGGAGGGTCCCCTCGCCGTCCGTCTCGAAGGAGCCGCCCTCGGCGACGAGGGGCGCCTCCTCGCGGGGGATCCGGTACTTGGCGAGCAGCTTCCGGCCGACCTGGGCGTCGTTGGCGTGGACCTGCTTCCCGCCCCAGCCGTTGAAGCCGAAGTCGACGCCGACGACCTCTCCGGCCTCCTCGACGAAGACGGGGACGGTGTCCCGCGCCCAGAGGTCGTCGACGGCGAGCGGGATGACCTCGACGTCGGATCCGCAGGCCTTCTGGGCGGCGGCCAGCTGGTCCGGCCGGGCCATCATCACGACGTACTCGTACGCGGCGATGGCCCGGGCCACGCGGGCGATGTCCTTCCGTACGTAGGGCAGGTCCTCGCCCCAGACGGACTCCAGGGCCGGCCACGACATGAAGGTGCGGGCGTGGCTCTCCCACTCGGCGCCCAGGCGGCGGTCCACGTCGGTGCCGGTGCGGGCGGTCGGGCGGCCGGCGGTGGTCGGGGTGCCCGAGCCGCCGGTGCCGTCGGGGCCGCAGGCCGAGGTGCCGAGGGCGAGTGCGCCGATCCCGGCGAGCACCCGCAGGGCGGAGCGGCGGGAGGGACGGAAGTCGGACATCGGGGTCTCCGATCGTGGGGGCGCGGGACCAGGGCAACAGAGTGCACGGAGGGGCTGTCGGATCCCTGGCATCGACGGGTCGGACGTGGCTGTCGTGTCGCCGGTCCGGTCGCCACCCTGTCACTGACTGAAAATTCAGTCAAACTTGATGGGAGATGATCGGCGGACGCCCTCGCGTGGCGGCGGGTGCCCTGGCGCGGCCGGGGGATGTGCCCGCGTCGCCGGGACCCCGGGCGGCGGGGGGTGCCCTGGCGCGGCGGGGGCTCTTGCGCGGCGGGGGCTCTTGCGCGGCGGGGATGCCCTGGTGTGGCGGGGGCCTCGCGCGGCGGGGGCGTCCGTCGTCATCGGCTCAGCCGCTCGATCTCGATGGTGACCGCCTCCTTCACCAGTTCGCGGGCGTGGGGCAGGGGGAGCGCGCCGCTGAGCCAGCGGGTGCTGAGCCCTTCCAGGAGGCCGGTGAGCCGTTCCGCGGAGGCCGTGAGCGCGGGTGCGGGGGCCGTGGGCCGGACGCCGCCCAGCAGGTCCGCGACATCGTGGATCCAGGTCAGCGTCGCCCTGGCCAGGTCGCCGCG
The DNA here is from genome assembly GCF_042794995.1 of Streptomyces sp. NPDC056503. Taxonomy (NCBI): domain Bacteria; kingdom Bacillati; phylum Actinomycetota; class Actinomycetes; order Kitasatosporales; family Streptomycetaceae; genus Streptomyces; species Streptomyces sp. NPDC056503. The sequence goes on along the minus strand of NZ_JBHTST010000086.1, from coordinate 15,301 downwards.
CAACTCGGGCTCGAAGACCGCGCTGGCGCGCAGCTCCCCCCACGCCGTGCTGTTCTCGCGGACCTCGGCGAGGTCCTGGAACTCCAGCAGCAGCGACTGCTCCAGTTCCTGCCGGGGGTCGTGGGGGGCGCCGGCGCCCTCCTCGCCGGAGGTGTACCGGTCGGCCCGGTCGCTGATGAACTCCAGGGTGTGCCGCAGGACCCCGGCCCGGTCCCCGAAGTGGTAGTAGATCAGCGCGGTGGACACCCCCGCCTCGGCGGCCAGTTCCTCCATGCGCAGGCCGCGCACCCCCCGCCGGGCTATGACCCGGGCGGCGCCTTCCAGGATGGCGTTTCGGCGGTCCGTCGCCACGTGTGATCCCCTCCCGTGCGGTCTGAACCACCAGTGTCGCATGTTGACTGAATCTTTAGTTAGATGCACGATGCGCCCGGTGCGTCCGTCGACCCGCGCCCTTCGTTCCGCCCCGTCGAAAGAGCCCCCGTATGTCCGCTCAGCTTCCTGGTGCCCAGCCCGCTCACGCGGCGCTGACGGCCGACGACCCGCGAGAGATCGGCGGCTACCGCCTCCAGGCGCGGCTGGGCTCGGGCGGCATGGGCGTGGTGTACCTGGCGCACACCCCGGGCGGTCGCCCCATCGCCCTGAAGGCGGTGCGGGAGGAGTTCGCGGGGGATCCCGAGTTCCGCCTGCGCTTCGCCCAGGAGGTGGCCAGCGCCGAGCGCATCCACGGCCTGTTCACCGCGCAGGTGGTCGCCTCGGGCGTGGACGCCCCCACTCCGTGGCTCGCCACCGCCTACGTCCCCGGACCGTCGCTGCACGAGGTGGTCCGGCGGCACGGGCCGCTCCCGGTGCGCACGGCCCTGCCGCTCCTGGCCGGGATCGCCGAGGCGCTGGAGGCGATCCACCGGGCCGGCGTCGTCCACCGCGACCTCAAGCCCGCCAACGTACTGATCGCGGAGGACGGCCCCCGGGTCATCGACTTCGGCATCGCGCGGGCCGCCGACGCCGTCGCGCTGACCGGAACGGGCCTGCGGATCGGCACCGCCGCCTTCATGGCCCCCGAGCAGGCGCTGGGCGGGCCGGTCTCCCCGGCCACCGACGTCTTCGCCCTCGGCGCGCTCATCGCCTACGTGGTGAGCGGCGAGGCGCCCTTCGGGGCGGGACCGGAGTCGGCCGCCCTGTACCGGGTGGTCCACGAGCAGCCGGACCTCACCCGCGTCCCGCAGGACCTGCGGTCCCTGTCGTCCTGGTGCCTCGCCAAGCGGCCCGAGGACCGTCCGTCGCCGGCGGACCTGATCGCGGCGGTCCACGCCCACCCTCTGGTGGGGGGCCGCCCCGAGTTCGGGGAGGGGTGGCTGCCGTGGTCGGTCGGCGGCGAGGTGGCGGGACGGGCCGTCCGTCCGGAGCCGGTGCACGCGCAGCCGACGCTGGCCGCGCCGGCCGCGGCTGCGGCGCCTGCTCCGGTCGCCGGTCGCGTCCTGGCGGCCGGGGCTCCGGCCGGGGTTCCGGCGGGGGCCGGGGCGGGGGCCGTGGCCGCGGTGCCGGTCGCCCGGTCCGAGGCCGGGCGCTCCGCCGCCCCCTCCTCGCGCCGGGCGCGCCGGGGCAGGCGGCGACCGGTCGTGTGGGGGCTCGCCCTGTCCGCGCTCCTCGTGGCGGTCGGCGGCTCGGTGTACCTCCTCGGCCCGTCGCCCGGTCCGGACCCGGTCTCCTCGCCGCCCGCCTCCTACGACCGGGTCGGCACGGAGGTCACGCTCACCGCCCCGGACGACAGCTACGAGTTCGACCTGAAGGCCCGGAAGGTCGTGCCCACGGACACGGCGGGCTGGTACCTGGCACGGGACCGGTCGGAGTTCGTCCTGCCCGAGGACGGCGACGCCTTCGTCTCGGAGGGCGGCGAGCTCGACCCCGCCGACTGCGTGCGGGGCGTCGACACCGAGCCGGTCACCCGGATCGCCTTCGCGGACCTGGCCGGCGAACGCCCCTTCTGCATCCGCGGCGCGGACGGCCGGGACCTCGTCGTCGTGTGGCTGCTGGAGGCCGGGACCGACGGCGGACCGGTCACCGCGGCCTTCGAGCACTACCGCCGGAGGTAGGCGGCGGCCGGCCTTCGAGGGGGCGAAGCGGGCCTTCGGGTACGGGACTTGGGCCGGTGGGCGGGGCCTTTCCGGGGCGGCCGCCGGGAGCCGGAGCTCCGTCGGCCCTGCGCGTACGGGAGCGTGCGGCCCGTCCCGCCTCCGGCGTCCGGTGGGCGGGCGGGGCCCGGTAAGGTTCGGACCATGGCGTCTCGCAGTACTCAGATCCTCGAAGCGGCCGCCCGGGTGATCGCCCGGCGCGGGGTCCGTGGCCTGCGCGTGGAGGAGCTCGCCGCCGAGGCGGGCGTGTCCACCGCGCTGATCTACTACCACTTCAAGGACCGCAACGGCATCCTGCTCAAGACGCTGGAGTTCATCAACGACCGCGCCGAGCGGTACACGACCGAGCGCGACCCGGACGCCCCGCCGCTCAGCCCGCGCGAGGAGCTGGAGCACACGCTCCTGCTGGAGCTCCAGGACACGACCGAGGTCCGGGAGAACAGCAGCGCCTGGGGCGAACTGCGGGCCAGCGCCGTCTTCGACGACGTGCTGCGCGAGGACCTGACGCGGGCCACGCTGGTCTGGGTCCAGGAGGTCGCCGCCCTGCTCGGCCAGGTCCGGCCGATGGCCCCGGCGGTCGCCCTCGCGGGGGCCGCCGAGCGGCTCACCGCCCTCCTGGAGGGGCTGAGCATGCGCTGGCTGAGCGGCACGCTCCAGATCTCCCACGCCCGGGCCCTGATGAGCGAGGGCATCGAAGCCGAGGTCGAGCGACTCGGCCGTCGCCCGTGACGCAGGGCGTGCCCCCCGCCCGCCCGGCGGGCTCCGCCGCCTGATCGGCGCCGCGTCCTCCCGGGGCGCGTACTTCTGGCCCGGACGCGTACGTCCGGTCTGGGCGCGTACGTCCGGCCCGGGGTGCCCCCGTCCCGGCCCGGACGCGATCCGGTCGACGGGTCGGCGCCACGGCCGCCCGTTCTCGTGGGCCGGGCATGAGCCCGCACCGCGTGACGTAGCGACATGGCGACGTAGCGACGTAGGCGGCGAGGTAGGCCCCTCTCCCGTGTTCCGTGTTCCTCGGACGCGGGCCGGTTCGTCTCCCGAATCTTGACTGATATTTCAGTCAGTGGAACAGTGGCCGCGCACCCCACCTCCGACTCCATGGAAAGGAAGGGACGCCATGCCACTGACCCCGACCGAGCGGGACCGGCTGCTCCTCTTCACCGCCGCCGAACTCGCCCGGACCCGACGGACGCGCGGGCTGCGCCTCAACGTGCCCGAGGCGACCGCGCTGATCGCCGACACCGTCTGCGAGGCCGCGCGGGACGGTCTCCGCCTGGCGGAGGCGCTCGACCGCGGCCGTTCCGTCCTCGGCCCGGACGACGTGCTTCCCGGTGTCACCGACGTCGTCACGGAGATCCAGGTCGAGGCGGTGTTCGAGGACGGCACCCGGCTCGCCGTCGTCAGCGCCCCGTTCGGCGAGGTCGAGCCCGGCGACGGCGCCCCGGGGGCGGTCCTGCCCCACGCGGACGCGGTGCCGGCGCCGGAACCGGCCCTCACCCTGCGCGTCCGCAACACCGCGTCCGTCCCGGTGAGCGTGACCTCGCACTTCCACTTCTTCGAGGCCAACCCCCGTCTGGACTTCGACCGGTCCGCCGCCTACGGCATGCGGCTCGCGGCCCCGGCCGGCGCGTCCACCCGCTTCGATCCCGGAGCCGCCGCGGAGGTCGGGCTCGTCCCGATGGGCGGCGCCCGCGTGGCGATCGGCTTCGCGGGGCTGGTCGACGGGCCGCTGGACGCGCCCGGCGCGAAGGAGGAGGCCCTGCGGCGCGCCGCCGCGTGCGGCTACCTGGGAGCGAAAGGTGCGGAGCGATGAGCAGGCCCGGCAGACACGGCGACCACTGCGCGCCCGGCGAGAGCCGCCACATCGACCCGTACGAGTACGCCTCCGTGCACGGCCCCCGCGCGGGGGACCGCGTCCGGCTCGGGGACTCCGGGCTGGTCGTGCGGGTGGAGTCGGACGCCCAGCGACCAGGGGACGAGTTCCTGGCCGGTTTCGGCAAGACCGCCCGCGACGGCATGCACCTGAAGGCGGCGGCCGTCCGCGAGACCTGTGACGTCGTCATCAGCAACGTCCTGCTGATCGACGCCGTGCAGGGGATCCGCAAGGTCTCCATCGGCATCCGCGAGGGCCGGATCCACGCGATCGGGCGGGCCGGCAACCCGGACACCCTCGACGGCGTCGACGTCGTGGTCGGCACCGGCACGACCATGATCCCGGGCGAGGGGCTGATCGCCACCGCCGGTGCGATCGACACCCACGTCCACCTGCTCTCCCCCCGGATCATGGAGGCCTCGCTCGCCAGCGGCGTCACCACGATCATCGGCCAGGAGATCGGGCCCAGTTGGGGCGTCGGCGTGAACTCCCCGTGGGCCCTGCGGCTCGGGTTCAGCGCCTTCGACGCCTGGCCGGTCAACATCGGCTTCCTGGCCCGGGGCTCCTCCTCGGACCCGGCTCCGCTGGTCGAGGCGCTCGCCGAGGGCGGGGCGTCCGGTTTCAAGGTGCACGAGGACATGGGCGCGCACACCCGGGCGCTGGACACGGCGCTGCGGGTGGCGGAGGAGCACGACGTCCAGGTCGCGCTGCACTCGGACGGTCTGAACGAGTGCCTGTCGGTGGAGGACACCCTCGCGGTGCTGGAGGGGCGTACGATCCACGCCTTCCACATCGAGGGGTGCGGGGGCGGGCACGTTCCCAACGTGCTGAAGATGGCGGGGGTGCCGAACGTGATCGGTTCCTCGACCAACCCCACCCTGCCCTTCGGCCGTGACGCGGTGGCCGAGCACTACGGGATGATCGTCTCCGTCCACGACCTGAAGACCGATCTGCCCGGTGACGCCGCGATGGCGCGCGACCGGATCAGGGCCGGGACGATGGGGGCGGAGGACGTCCTGCACGATCTCGGCGCGATCGGGATCACCTCCTCCGACGCGCAGGGGATGGGAAGGGCCGGCGAGACCGTACGCCGGACCTTCGCCATGGCCGGGAAGATGAAGGCCGAGCTCGGGCCGGTGGACGGCGACGGCGCCCACGACGACAACGCCCGGGTGCTGCGCTACCTGGCCAAGCTGACCATCAACCCCGCCATCGCCCACGGCCTTGCCCACGAGATCGGCTCCGTCGAGGTCGGCAAGCTGGCCGACATCGTGCTCTGGCGGCCCGAGTTCTTCGGCGCCAAACCACAGCTGGTCATCAAGAACGGCTTCCCCGCCTACGGCGTCACGGGTGATCCGAACGCCGCCACCGACACCTGTGAACCGCTCGTCCTCGGCCCGCTGTTCGGCGCCCACGGCGCCGCCCCGGCCGAGCTCTCCGTCGCCTTCGTCAGCGGCGCCCACGCCGCCTCCGGTTCCGCGGGCTCGCCCCACGACCTCCTGCGTACCCGGCGCAGGCGGGTGGCCGTGCGCGGGACCCGCGGCATCGGCCCCGCCGACCTGGTGCGCAACGCCCGCCTCGGGCAGGTGGACGTCGACGCGCGCACCGGCCTCGTGACCCTCGACGGCGATCCGGTGCGCTCGGAGCCCGCGCAGCGGGTCTCCCTGAGCCGGCTGTACTTCCTCTGAGGTCCCCGGACCTCCTCCCACCGACCCACCGACCCACCGACCCACCGACCCACCGACCCACCGACCCACCGACCCACCGACCCACCGACCCACCGACCCACCGACCCACCGTGAAAGCCGCGTCCTCACTCTTGACTGAATTTTCAGTCGGGAGGAGGATGCTCTTCACACCGCGTACCCGTCCCCTCCCAGCGCGCCAGGCCGAGCCGCCGCCGACGGGTACTTCTGGCGAAGAGATAGAGAGACCCGTGATGACTGCATTCCGTATGCCTGCCGAGTGGTCCGAGCACGAGGCGTGCCTCATGGCCTGGCCCGTCCGCGAGGACCTGTGGGGCAGCGTGCTGGACGACGTCAAGGACGAGTACGCGAACGTCGCCCGCGCCATCGCGGCGTTCGAGCCCGTCACGATGGTCGCGCCGCCCGGCCACGGCGACGAGGCCAGGGCGAGGTGCGGCGACGGCATCACCGTCATCGAGCTGGCGCAGGACGACTCGTGGTTCCGCGACTCCGCCCCGCTCTTCGTCCTCGACGACGACGGCAACCGCGCGGGCGTGGACTTCCGCTTCAACGCCTGGGGCCGCAAGCACCACCCGTACGACTCCGACGACCGGGTCGGCGCGCTGCTCCTGGAGCACCTGGGCGTCGACCGCATCGCCTCCGGCATGATCCTGGAGGGCGGGGCGATCACCGTGGACGGCGAGGGCACGCTCATCACCACGGAGCAGTGCCTGCTCCACACCAACCGCAACCCCGGCCTGAGCCGCGAGCAGATCGAGGCCGAGCTGAAGGCCCGGCTCGGCGTGGAGAAGGTCGTCTGGCTGCCGTACGGCGGTCTGCTCGACACGGAGACCGACGGGCACGTCGACGGCGTCTGCGCCTTCGCCGCCCCCGGCACCGTCGTGGTCTCCCTGCCGGACGACCCCGACCACCCGGACTTCGCCCGCATGCGCGCCAACCGCGCGGTCCTGGAGGCGACCCGCGACGCCCGCGGCCGCCGCCTGGAGATCATCGACGTGCCCCAGACCGCGTTCGCCGACATGCCGGACGGCGAGGTCGAGGTCTCGTACCTCAACTACTACGTCGCCAACGGCGGCGTCGTCGTCCCGGTGGCCGGTCTGCCCCAGGACGAGGCCGCCCTCGCGGTGATCGCCTCCGCCCACCCCGGACGCGAGGTCGTCCCGGTGCGCGCCGTCGCGATCGCCTACGGCGGTGGCGGAGTGCACTGCATCACCCAGCAGGTGCCGGCCGCCGGCGCCTCCGCGTGACGCCTCCCGCCCCCCGCCCCTCCCGAGTCCGCCGCTGACGGGCCGGCCTCCCGCCCCTCCCGAGTCCGCCGCTGACGGGCCGGCCCCGCGGCCCGTCACTCCCGTATCCCTCACGGAAAGACAGCGCGACGATGACGACACCTCCCTCCCGGATCCGCAGACGGCCCTCCGGCCGGCACGGCCGGACCGCCGCCGCGACAGCGGTCCTGTCCGCCCTCGCCCTCCTGGCGGCCTGCTCCGGCCCGCCCAAGGGCGGCACGGGCGGCGTCGAGGCCCGGCTCTCCGCCTCCACGCCCCCCGCCCGCGCCGAGATCGACTCCTTCACCTGGGCCCTCTACGCCGAGCCGCCCACCCTCGACTACACGGTCGCCTTCGACTACCCGCAGAACACCGTCCTGTCCAACGTGTGCGAGAGCCTCATGCGCTGGACGCCGCAGCTCACCCTCGAACCGGGGCTCGCCCGGCAGGCGGTCAACCCGGACCCGCTCACCTGGGTCTACGACCTGCGGTCCGGCGTCCGCTTCCACGACGGGCGGACGATGACCGCCGACGACGTCGTCTTCAGCCTGGGCCGGCAGACCGACCCGAAGAACGCCGCGGCCTGGGCGCAGGTCTTCCGGAACGTCGCCTCGGTCCACGCCACCGGCCCCCTCCAGGTCACCGTCCGCCTCAAGCGGCCCGACTCCCAGTTCCCGCAGTACATGGCCACCGCCGCCGGCGTGGTCGCCTCGAAGGCGGGCGTCGAGGCGGCGGGCAAGGACTACGGCACCACCGGCGGCCTCGCCTGCACCGGCCCCTTCCGGCTCGGCGCCTGGCAGAAGGGACAGTCCATCGAGCTGGAGCGCTTCGACGGCTACTGGGGCGCCGAGGCCAAGGCGAGGAAGGCCGTCTTCCGCGTCCTCACCGACCCCTCCGCCCGGACCAACGCCATGCTCAGCGGCGAGATCGACGGCGGCTACCTGATCCCCACCGAGAGCTACGCCCGGCTCCGGGAGAGCGGCGTCGGAACCCTGTACTTCGGCGAGGGCCTCAGTACCGTCAACGTCAACGTCACCGACATGAAGGGCGCGCTCGGCGACGTACGGGTCCGCCGGGCGCTCTCCCTCGCCCTCGACCGCTCCGGCTTCGTCAAGGCCGGACTCGGCGGCGCCGGCACCGTCACCGGCTCCCTCACCACCCGCGCCGCCTGGGGTGCCGCGCCCGAGAGCGCCCTCAGGGCCGCCTTCGACGGACTGCCGCCCACCGAACCGGACATCGAGAAGGCCAAGGCCCTGATCAAGGAGGCCGGCGCCACCGGCAAGACCCTGACCATGGTCACCAGCCCCATCGGCCAGGACGTCTCGCTCCTCGCCACCGCCGTCCAGGCCGCCGGCACCCGCATCGGCCTCGACATCCGCCTCAAGACGGTCGCCCCGAACGCCTTCACCGCGCTGTTCACCGACCCCCGGGCGCGCGAGGGCGTCGACATGTTCCCCCTCACCCTCTACAACTCCATCACCGACCCGCTCGACCTCCTGGCCAACTTCAAGACCGGCGCCTACCTCAACTACGCGGGCCACAGCGACAAGCGGTACGACGCCCTCGTCGACCGGGCCGCCGCCGCGTACGCGCCCGCCGAGCGGATGGAGATCGAGGCCCAGCTCAACCGGCTCGCCGCCGAACGGTTCCTGTGGATACCGGTCGCCGAGTGGCCCACCTCGGTCTTCCTCAACAAGAGGATCACCGGCGCCCCCACGACCATCGCGTACATGTACCGGCCGTGGGCCGCCTCCGTGGGGGCCGGGCAGTGAGCTTCGTCCGCTTCGCCGTGCGGCGCGTGGCGGAGATGGCCGTGACCCTCCTCGCCGCCTCGTTCGTGGTCTTCGGCGCCCTCTACCTGGCCCCCGGCAACCCGGCGAGCTTCCTGCTCGCCGGCCGCTCGGCCTCACCCGACGCGCTGGCCGCGATCAACGCCCAGTACCACCTGGACGACCCCTTCGCCGTCCGCTACCTGCGCTGGCTCGGGGACGTGGTCCAGGGCGACTTCGGGCGCTCCCTCACCTACCGCACCGACGTCTCGCGCCTCCTCGCCGACCGGCTGCCGACCACCCTGCTCCTCATCGGCATGGCGCTCGTCGTGGTGGTCGTCGTCGGACTGCTGCTCGGCCGGATCTCCGCGGTCCGCGGCGGCGCCACCGACACCGCCGTCCTGGTCGGCACGACCTTCGCCGTCGGCACCCCGTCGTTCGTCGCCGCCGTGCTGCTGCAGGGCGTGTTCGCCGTCCAGCTGGGCTGGTTCCCCAGCAGCGGCGCGGGCGACGGCTTCCTCGACAAGGTCCGGCACCTCACCCTGCCCGCGATCGCCCTCGCGCTCTACCTCATCGGCATGCTCGCCCGGGTCACCCGCTCCGCCATGCTCGAAGCCCTCGACAGCGAGCACGTCACGGTCGCCCGCAGCCGGGGCGTGCCGGAGCGCCAGGTCATCCGCCGCCACGTCTTCCGGAACTCGCTCGGCACCATCCTGACCACCGGCGGCCTCATCGTCTCCACCCTGCTCGTCTGCACGATCCTCGTGGAGACCGCCTTCAGCATCGGCGGAGTCGGCCAGCTCCTGGAGCTGTCCACCTCGACCAAGGACTTCCCGACCGTCCAGGCGATCTCCCTGATCATCGTCGCTCTCTTCATGTCCGTGAACCTCGTCGTCGACCTGCTGCTGCCGCTGGTCGACCCGCGGATCACGCTCGGAACGAGGAGCTCCTCCGCATGACCGCCGTCCTGACGCGCCGCCCGGGCCTCGCCCGGCTCCGTACCGCCCGGTCCCCGCTCCACCTGTTCTGCCTCGGCCTCGCCGGCCTCGTCACCGCCGCCGCCCTGTTCGCGCCCTGGACCGTCCCGTACGACCCCAACGCGGTCGACCTCGGCAACGCGCTCGCGGGCCCCTCCGCCGAGCACCCGCTCGGCATCGACGCCGCCGGCCGCGACACCCTCTCCCGGCTGCTGCTCGGCGCCCGCACCTCCCTCCTCGGGCCGTTCGGCGTCGTGCTCTTCTCCACCCTCGCCGGCCTCGCGATCGGCATGGCGGCGGCCTGGCGCGGCGGCCGGCTCGACTCCGTCCTCTCCCGCTCCACCGAACTCGTCTTCGCCTTCCCGGGGATGCTGCTCGCGATCCTGGTCATCTCGATCCACGGCGAAGGGCTGCTCGCCCCCGTCATCGCGCTGTCGCTCGCCTACCTGCCGTACGTCAGCCGGCTCACCCGCTCGCTCGTCCTCGCCGAACGCGCCCGCCCCTACGTGAGCGCCTACCAGGTCCAGGGCCACTCGGCGCTCCAGATCTGCCTGCGCCACGTCCTGCCCAACATCGCCCCCGTCGTCCTCGCCCAGTCCACCATCAACTTCGGCTACGCGCTCATGGACCTGGCCGGCCTGTCCTTCCTCGGCCTCGGCGTCCCCGCCCTCACCCCGGACTGGGGCCGCATGGTCTTCGACGGACAGACCGCGGTCCAGCACGGCTACCCGCTCTCCGCGGTCCTGCCCTGCGTGTGCATCGTGCTGACCGTCGTCGCCTTCAACGTCGTCGGCGAGCGCTGGGCCGACCGCGTCGCCAGGAGAGACCGATGACCCCCACGAGACCCCCGCACGCGCTCGACGTCCAAGGGCTGCGGATCACGCTGCCCGGCACCGCCCGCCCCGTCCTCGACGGCGTCGACCTGCACGTCGCGGCCGGCGAGACCGTCGCCCTCGTCGGCGAGTCCGGCTCCGGCAAGTCCCTCACCTCGCGCGGCGCCCTCGGCCTGCTGCCCCCCGGCGCCGTCGCCGAGGGCCGGATCCGGGTCCGTGGTCACGACGTGCTCGCCATGAAGCCCGAGCAGCTGCGCGCGCTGCGCACCGACACCGTCGCCATGGTCTTCCAGGATCCCCGGGCCGCCCTCAACCCGATGCGCCGCATCGGCGACTTCCTCACCGAGGGCGTCACCCTCACCCGGAGCGCGAGCCGGGCCGAGGCCACCGCCCGCGCCGGCGAACTCCTGCGCGCGGTCGGCCTGGAGGAGTCCGCGCTGCGCAAGTACCCCGGCCAGGTCTCCGGCGGCATGCTGCAACGCGTCATGATCGCCGCCGCCCTCATGGGCGACCCCGAACTCCTCCTGGCCGACGAGCCCACCACCGCGCTCGACGTCACCACCCAGGCCGAGGTCATCGCCCTCCTCGCCGAACTCCGCGTCCGCTTCCGCACCGGACTCCTCTTCGTCACCCACGACCTCGACCTCGCCGCCGCCATCGGCGACCGCGTCTACGTCATGTACGCCGGACGGATCGCCGAGAGCGGCCCCGCCGAAGCCCTCTTCGCCCGGCCCCGGCACCCGTACACCGCCGCCCTGCTGGCCTCCGCCCCCCGCCTCGAAGCCCCCGGCGGTCGGCTCGCCGCCATCGACGGGCAACCCCCCGACCTGCGGCGGGCACTGCCCGGCTGCCCGTTCGCCGCCCGATGTCCCCTCGCCACGGAAGTCTGCGAGCGGCAGGTGCCCGAGCGGCGGGCCGCGCCCGGACTCCCGACCCACCAGGCGGCCTGCCACCACACCGACCGGCTCGAAGGGAGCCCCGTCGATGCCCGATAACGCCCTGGAGGCCGTCGGCCTCCACCGCGCCTTCGGGAGCGTCGCCGCCGTCGACGACGTCTCCTTCGTCCTTCCCGAGGGCGGCTCCCTCGGCATCGTCGGGGAGTCCGGCTCCGGCAAGACCACCACCGCCCGCATCGTCGTCGGACTGGAGCGGGCCGACGCCGGGGAGGTACGCGTCCGGGGCCGGGACCGGACCGCCGGCCGCGGCAGGGCCGGGCGCCTGGCCCGCGCCCGCGAGGTCCAGATGGTCTTCCAGGACCCGTACCTCTCCCTCGACCCCCGCACCAGCGTCGAGCAGGTGCTGCGCGAGACCCTGCGGCTGCACTTCCCCGGCACCGACCACGACCGGCGCGTCCGCGAACTCCTCGACCAGGTCGGCCTGGGCACCCGGGCCGCGGATGCCCGCCCCCGGCAGCTCTCCGGCGGCCAGCGCCAGCGGGTCGCCCTGGCCCGCGCCCTCGCCGTCGAACCGGCCGTCCTCGTCCTGGACGAGGCGGTCGCCGCGCTCGACGTCTCCGTACAGGCCCAGATCCTCAACCTGCTCGCCGACATCCGCGAACGGACCCGGATCGGCTACCTGTTTATCACCCACGACCTCGGCGTGGTCCGCCATGTCACCGACGACGTCATCGTCATGCGCCGGGGGCGCGTCGTCGAGGCCGGCCGCACCTCCGAGGTGCTCGCCGCGCCCGAACACCCCTACACCCGCCTGCTGCTGGAATCGGTGCCCCGCCCCGGCTGGGACCCCGCCGCGATCGCGGCCGCCCGCCGCGCGCTCTGACCCACGGCACCTCCTCCCGGGGGAGGAGGCCTCGGCGGCGTCCGGGCGGACGCCGCTCTCGTCGCCCGTGACGCCCGGCGGCGACGAAATCCGCAGTGAAATTTCAGTCGACTCCTCGCGTTCGAGGGATTGACTGAAATTTAAGTCAGTTCCTACGGTGTGCGCATCCGTCCGGCACGCCGGAGCCCGGACGCCGGACGGACTCTCGTGGAAGCACCCGTGAACAGGAGCCCGCATGGGGCCAGTTGCCTCGCAGACGAATGATCCCGCCCCCCTCGCCGGGATCGAGCAGCACTCGATCGACTGGGTGCCCCTCTCGGAACGACACGGCAGACCGTCGGACGTCGGAGCCATCTGGTTCGTCGGCAGCCTCAACCTCACCGGCCTGGCGACCGGCGTCGTGACGCTCTCGCTCGGGGCCTCGCTGGTCTGGACGGTGATCGCCACCGTCCTCGGCTCCCTCTTCGGCACGTTCTTCATGGCGTTCCACTCCGCGCAGGGGCCCCAGCTCGGTCTGCCCCAACTCGTGCAGTCCCGGCCCCAGTTCGGCTACCTGGGCGCCGCGCTCACGGTCTGGGTGTTCGCCCTGGTCAACTACGTCGCCTTCAACACCTCCGACGCGCTGCTGTCCGGCCAGGCCATGAACCTGCTCACCGGCATGCCGAACACCGTCGGCTACCTCCTGGCCGCCGGGGTGGCGACCGTGATCGCCCTGTTCGGGTACGAGTGGATCCACCGCATCAACGGGTGGCTCACCTGGCCGTTCGTCGTGATCACCGCGGCCGTCACGGCGGCCGCCCTCTTCGGCGGCGGACTGCCGGACGGCGTCTGGACGCCGGGACCCTTCGAACTCGCCCCGTTCATGCTCGTGTTCGTCTTCGTCGCCGGATTCCAGCTGGGCTGGGCGCCGTACGTCTCGGACTACTCGCGCTACCTCAGACCCGACGTCCCGGTCCGCAGCACCTTCTGGTGGACCTACCTGCCGAGCGCGGTCTCCGGGATCTGGGTCTTCGTCCTCGGCGCCGTCGTCTCGGCCGGCGCTCCCGAGGGAACCGACCCCGTGACCGCCCTGAAGCTCGCGGCGGACCGGCTGTTCGACGGATTCGGCACCCTCGCGGTCGTCGTCCTGCTGGTCGGACTGCTCTCCATCATGGCCGTCAACCAGTACGGCGGCAGCCTCACCATGATCTCGATCCTGGACTCCTTCCGCCCGGTCAAGCCGACGCGGACGCTCCGGATCGCGACGATCGGCATCATGCTGGCCGCCGTCGGCACCGTCTCCACCCTCGTCGGCATCGACCAGTTCAACTGGTTCTTCGCCCACGTGGTCGTGGTCCTGACCTACCTCTTCATCCCCTGGACGGCCATCAACCTGGTCGACTTCTTCTTCGTCCGGCGCGGTCAGTACGTGGTGAAGGAGATCTTCAACCCCCGCGGGATCTACGGCCGGTGGGGCTGGCGCGGCAACCTCGCCTACGCGATCGGCCTCGCCTGCATGACCCCCTTCATGGTCATCACCGGCCTCTTCGTCGGGCCCGCCGCACGGCTCCTCGGCGGCGTCGACTGCTCCCTCCTCGTCGGCCTGCCCGTGGCCGGCGGCCTCTACTGGGCCTTCGCCCGAAGCCTCGACCTGGCCACCGAGCGCCGGATGGTCCGGGAGGAGGGGCTGCTGGACCGACTCCACTGACCGCACCCACCCGCACCTACCCGCACCTCCCGTACCCCCCGTACCCACGGAACCTCGGAGAGAAGGAGCACCACGTGAACGTGAACGTGAACAAGGAACACGCGGGCGACCGCCCCGGCATCAGCCGCAGAAGCCTCCTCGCCCGCACCGGAGCGGTCGCGGCCGCCCTCGCGGCGGCACCGGTCCTCGGGGCCCAGCCCGCGATGGCCGCCTCCTGGCGCGTGCCGGGAGAGGACGAGTCGCACCGCAGGACCTGGATGGCCTGGCCGTCCAACTACACGATCTGGGGCAGCACGCTCTCCAGGATCCAGGCCGACATCGCCAAGCTCGCGAGGGAGGTCGCCAGGTACGAACCGGTCATCATGTGCGCGGACGGCTCCTCCGCCGCCTCGCAGGCCAGGAGCGCGTGCGGCTCCACGGTCACGGTGATCAGCTCGATCCCGGTCTCGGACTGCTGGATGCGCGACACCGGTCCGCTCTTCCGCGTCGACGACGCCGGCGGCCTCGACTCCTTCGGCCTGAACTTCAACGCCTGGGGCGAGAACGCCACCCGCTTCTACGGCATCCCCGCCTCCGCCTACGACAAGGACCGCGTGGTCGCCCAGCGGGTGGCCGCCTACGCGGGCGTCCCGTTCGCCAGGTCGTCCGCGGTCGGCGAGGGCGGCGGGGTCGAGTACGACGGCGACGGCACCCTCATGGCCACCGAGAGCTGCTGGGTGAACTCCAACCGCAACCCCGGCAAGACCCGCGCCCAGATAGAGGCGGAACTGCTCTCCCGCTTCGGTGCCTCCAAGATGATCTGGCTGCCGGGCGTCAAGGGCCAGGACGTCACCGACGGGCACATCGACGGCACCGCCCGCTACATCCGGCCCGGCGTCGTCATGGTCCAGCTCGCCGGAGCCGTACGGCCGGACGTGTGGACCGCTAACGCCCAGGCCATCCGCGACGTCCTGGCCGCCGCCACCGACGCCCGGGGCCGCCGCCTCCAGGTCCTCACCATCGAGGGCCCCGACACCCTGCCCCGGATCCCGTCGGGCCGCCGTGCCGAGTTCCTCAGCTCCTACATGAACTGGACGGTGACGAACGAGGCGATCATCACCACCCAGTTCGGCGACACCGCCAAGGACGCCGCGGCCAAGTCGGCCATCGCCGCCGCCTACGGCCGGCCGGTGGTCCAGCTCAACCTCGACAACCTCTACGGCAACGGCGGCGGAGGCGCCCACTGCGTGACCATGCAGGAACCGAGCCGCTGACCCACGGGCGCGGGCCCGCCCCCTCCCGGGGAC